>NZ_JBHZCY010000045.1:0-62208 GCF_042786665.1 Kitasatospora sp. NPDC059146
CGGCAAGGTGGTGTGGGCCGAACTCGACCTGCCCGATGCGGCGCGGCCCGTCCCCGCATCGGTCGCGGGTAGGCAGGTCGAGTCGCAGGTCGTGGTGGGGTGCACCGGCGCCGCCGTGCGGGTTGGGCGGCACCGGTCCGCTGCTGGTGTGCGGCCCGGTCGGCAGTCGGAGCTCGACCGGATACCGGCGGCGTAACCACCCCATCCGCCCATCGACTTCGTACCGGAGGACTGCGCCGTGAGCGTCGGACCGCGCACCAGAACGCTGACCAGGATCACCAGTGAGGGCCGCAGGTACGAGGTCGCGTCCGCCTACGCGGCCCTGACCCAGGTCTGCGCCGACACCGGCGACAACCCCGCCCAGGCCGAGCTGGTCGGCGAACACCCGCACCACACCTGGTGGTTGCCCGCCTCGAACGCGCTCGCCCTCGTGGATGCCGACGCGGACGAGGCAGGGGCCCTGCTGCGCGGCGCCCGGCTGCTCCACGAGCACCGGGTCGCCGCCGTGGCCCCGTACTACGACCAGGTCCGGATCGCCCTCGGACGCGCGGTCACCTTCTGGCGCAGCCCCGGGCACCCACTGCGCGACGTCGCCGCGAGCGCGCGGCTCACCGAAACCCGTGCCGGCCGCCGGTCACCACCTCAGGAGGCCGGCACCACCACCTTCCGATCCGCAACGATGTTGGACAGGAGCATGGCCTTGATGCCCCAGAACACCCGAAGGGACAAACCGAGTTGAACACCTACTCCACCATCCCCGCCGGCGTCCGGCCCGTCCGGGTCCTCGACGCCGCCGCCCTCCTGCTCGTAGAGGCCCCCGTCCCCGCGCTGGCCGCCGAACACCAGGCGGCCGTGGACCGCGTCTGGGAGAAGGCGGTGAGCGCACAGCCCTCGCTGTTCGACGGTCCGGCCGTGGTGTGCACGGCCCTGGAAGCGGACGGTCCCGCGGTGCGGCTGTCCTGGGCGCGGACCACCTACCGGCGCTTCGCGTTGCGGCGGGTGCCCGGCGCCCCGCTCGTCTCGTCGGTGTTCGTGACCGTGGCCCAGCCCGTTCAGGACGGCCGGATCGTCGTCGGGCGGATGTCCGCCTCGACCGCCGCACCGGGGCGCTGGCAGCTGCCGGGCGGCAACGTCGAACCCCCGCTCCAGGACCGGGTCCTGGACGAGGGCGAGCTGCGGCGCCAGGCCGCGAAGGAGCTCGCCGAGGAAGTCGGTTTCGACACGGCTCCGGACGGGCTCGTGCGACTGGCGGTCACCGTCGGGGAGCACGGCAACGTCGGCGTGCACTACCTCGCGCCGCCGCTGCCCGAGCAGGGTCTCCTCGGCGGGTACGCCACCCTGGTAGACGCCGAGGTCGCGCAGGGCCGCGCCGCCGAGCTGGACCAGCTCGCCCTGCTGGCCTGTCCCGGCGACCTGGCCCGGCTTGACGGGGAGCACGTCGACTACCTGGCGCCCCTGCTGGAGCACTACGCCGTCCAGCGGTCCGGGAGGACCGATGAGTGAGCCCGGCCCGGCCAGCGCGACCACCACGGAGGAGGCGGCGGCGCGTGAACTGCGTGCCGCCGAGCTCTCCGTTTTTCCGACCTTCCCGATGGCCCGGCAGCTCCCTGGCCTGACGCTGGAAACGGCGTACCGCATCCAGCAGCACGGCACGGCCCTGCGGACCGCCGCCGGTGGCAGGCCGGTCGGGCACAAGATCGGCCTGACCTCGGTCGCCATGCAGCAGCAGATGGGCGTCAGCGAGCCCGACTCCGGCGTCCTGCTCGCCGACATGGAAGTCGCCTGTGGGGGCGGACTCTCCACCACGCGGCTGATCGCCCCCCGCGTCGAAGCGGAGATCGCCTTCCGGCTCGGCACCGACCTCACCGGGGACGACATCGGCCTCGGCGCCGCCCAGGCCGCGGTGTCCGAGGTGTTCCTGGCCCTGGAGGTCATCGACACCCGCTACGGCGACTGGCGGATCGGCCTCGAGGACAGCGTCGCCGACAACGCCTCCGCCGCCCGCTTCGTTCTCGGGCCCGCGTCGCCCGCCGAAGACCTGCCGGACCTCGGCGCCGCTCTCGTCGAGGTCCGCGTCGACGGCGAGCACGCCGCGGCCGGCCACGGCCGCGACGTCCTCGGGGACCCGCTCCGCCCCCTGCTGTGGCTCGCCCGGCGCCTGGCCACCCTCGGAGGCGCCCTGCGCGCCGGGGACGTGGTCCTGCCCGGCTCGGTGCACGCCAGCATCCCCCTCACCGCCGCGACGACGGTCAGCGCCTCCTGCGCCGGCCTTGCCCCGGTCTGCTTCCGGGCGTTGTGACGCCCGCGATCCCGTCCACCCTCGTTCTCCTCTGGGGAGAAGCATGTCCGAGCACCCCGTGCTGAACGTCGCCGTCCTCGGGGCCGGTCTCATCGGCGTCGACCTGCTGCACAAGATCCACCGGTCTCCGTACCTGGACTGCGGCCTCGTCGTCGGCCGCAGCCCGAGCATCGGGCTGGCGCGGGCCGCCGAGATGGGCCTTGCCACCACGGACGGCGGCGCGGCGGCCCTGCTGGACTCCGGGAAGACCTTCGACCTGGTCTTCGACGCGTCCAACGCCGACTCCCACGCCGAGTACTGGCGGCTGCTGGAGCCCACCGGGGCCGTGTGCATCGACCTCACCCCGCACAACAGCAGCACCCCGGCGGTGCCCACCGTCAACGGTGCCCAGGCACTGACCGACCGGCACATCAGCCTGATCAGCTGCGGTGGCCAGGCGGCCGTCCCCGTCCTGCACGCCCTCGCCCGGCACCGGACGCCCGCCTTCGTGGAGGTGGTGTGCACCGGCGCCAGCCGCAGCGCGGGGCGCGCGACCCGCCTGAACCTGGACGAGTACATCGCGACCACGCAGGACGCCGTGCGCGCCTTCACCGGGACACCGGAGGCGAAGGTGATGGTCAACGTCACCCCCGCCCTGCCGCCGCCGCCGTTCCGCGTCCACATGACGGTCCTGGCCCCGGACGTCGACCCGCACGTGGTGCGCGACCTCGTCGAGGCCGCCGCCGCCCAGGTACGCCGGTTCGCGCCCGGCTACCGGGTGACCGACTTCGAGGCGACCCGCGAGAGCATCGGCGTCACCGTCGAGGTGTCCGCGAGCGGCGGCCGCCTGCCCGAGCACGCCGGGAACCTCGACATCATCAACGCCGCGGCAATCCATCTGGCCGACCTGCGCGCCACCTCCCTGCTCACGGAAGGAACCCGAGCATGACCACGTCCATGCCCGCCGTGCTGGTCCACGACCCGACCCTGCGCGACGGCCACCACGCCGTCGGGCACCAGCTCGACGCCGACCAGCTGCGCGACTACGCGGCGGCCGCCGACCGGGCCGGCGTGCCCGTGGTCGAGGTCGGCCACGGCAACGGTCTCGGCGCCTCCTCGCTCCAGATCGGCCGCGCCAAACTCACCGACTCCCAGATGCTGGCCGCCGTCCGTGAGGCCCTGACCCGCGCCCGGATGGGCGTGTTCATGGGCCCCGGCTGGGGCACCAGCGACGACCTGCGCGGCGCGTTGCGGCATGGCGCGCAGGTGTTCCGGATCGCCGCGCACTGCACCGAGGCCGACGTCACCGAACGCCACCTCGGCTTCGTCGCCGAACACGGAGGCGAAGGCCAGGGCGTCCTGATGATGAGCCACATGGCCAGCCCCGGCCGGCTCGCCGAGCAGTGCGCCCTGATGGCCAGCTTCGGCGCGACTGCGGTGGGGATCTTCGACTCCGCCGGGTACTTCCTGCCCGAGGACGTCGCGGCGCGGATCACCGCGATCACCGAGGCCGTCGACGTGCCGGTGATCTTCCTCGGGCACAACAACCTCGGCATGGCCGTCGCCAATTCGGTCGCCGCCGTGAAGGCCGGCGCCCGAATCATCGACGCCTGCGCGCGGGGTTTCGGTGCCGGGGCCGGCAACACCCAGCTGGAAGTCCTCGTCGCCGTCCTCGAACGCCTGGGCCACCCCACCGGCATCGACGTGAAGAAGGTCCTGGCCGCAGCCGACGTCGCCGAGCACCGGTTGATGAGCGCCCCGCCCTACACCGACTCGGTCGCCGTGATGAGCGGCCGCGCCGGAGTGTTCTCCGGATTCAAGAACAGCGTCCTCAAGGTCGCGGCCGCCGAGGGCGTCGACCCCGGCGACCTGTTCGACGAACTCGGCCGGCGCCACGTGATCGCCGGTCAGGAAGACCTCATCCCCCAAGCCGCCCGCCGCGTGAAGGAGCAGACCGTGAACGAGAACCCCGCCGCCCCCGTGATCGACCCCGACCTCGAAGACCTCCTGGTGTGCGAGCTGCGGGTCAACCCCGACGCGCTGGCCGCCGACGCCACCCTTGCGGCGATCGGCCTGGACTCCCTGTCCGTCATCGAGCTGGCCGTGATGCTCTCGGAGAACCTGGGCACCAAGGTCACCGAGGACGAGATCACCGACGCCCGCACGCTCGTCGGCCTCGTGCAGCTGGTCGCGTCCAAGCGCCAGGGCCGGTGACCGCGGCCATGAGCACTCTGCTCCTGCGGTCCACCTGGGCCTGGATCAGCGTCCCGGCGCCGGCCGTCAACCGGTACGACACCGCGAAGACCAGCGGCGCCCACGTCGCCCTGGTCGACCTCGAGGACTCCGTCGCCCCCGCCAAGAAGCAGCACGCCCGCACGATCGCCGAGCGGTTCTTCGACAACCAGGCCACGAGCCCGTGCCTGCTCGGCGTGCGGATGAACGCCCCCGTGCTCCTCGACGGGATCAAGGACCTGGCCGCCATGTCCGGCTGGGGCGCCAAGCCCGCCGTCGTGCTCGTGCCGAAGGTCGAGTCCGCGCGGGACATCGAGCTGGTGGCCGGCGTCCTGGACACCGCCGACTACCGGCCCTTCCTGTTCGCGCTGATCGAGACGCCCCGCGCCATCGAGAAGCTCCCCTCGATCGTGAGGGCGCCCAGGATCTCCGGGCTGGTGTTCGGCACCGCGGACTACGCCGCCGCCCTCGGCTGCGGGATGGGCTGGGAGCCGATGCTCCACGCCCGCTCCGTCGTCGCCAACAGCGCGGCCTCCGCCGGCCTGGCCGCGATCGACTCGCCCTACTTCCAGATGGACGACCCGGACGGCCTGCGGGTGGAAGCCGAACGCGCCAAGGCGCTCGGCTTCCACGGCAAGGGCGCCATCCACACCGGGCAGCTCCCGGTCATCACCGAGCTGTTCACGCCCTCGCAGGAGGAGATCGCCCACGCCCGCGCGGTCGTCGCCGCCGCCCAGGACAGCGGCAACAACATCACCTCCGTCGGCGGCCAGATGGTCGGCCGCCCGTTCTTCACCATGGCCCGCTCCGTCCTGGAGGCGGCCGGCACCCGAGAGGAGTCGTCCCGGTGAGCACCGCCTCCCTGCCGCCCGGCTACCGCGAGATCGACGCCCACCGCATCCGCGAGGTCGTCGGCCCCGGCTACCACGACCTCACCGAAGGCCTCGTCATCGAGCACCGGCCCGGCCGCACCATCACCGACACCGACAACACGCTGATCACCTCGCTGTCCGGGAACACCGCACCGATCCACCTGGACGCCCACTACGCCGCCAAGACCCCGTGGGGCCGGATCCTGGTGTGCAGTGGCGTCACGCTCACCTACGTGGCCGGGATGACGGTGCGGGCGGTCAGCGGCCTGACCCCGGCCAACCTCGGCCTGGACGACGTGCGCTTCGAGAACCCCGTCTTCGTCGGCGACACCCTCTACGCCGAGACCGAGGTGATCGGCCGCCGCCTGTCCGAGAGCCGCCCAGGCGAGGGCATCGTGACCTGCCGCACCTTGGGTCTCAACCAGGACGGCAAGCGGGTCGTCGCCTTCACCCGGACCTTCCTCGTGCCCACCGACCCGGACGCCGTCCGTGGCCCGGCCAACTACTAGGAGGCGCCGCCATGGAGGACGACATCGCCTTCGTGCAGGCCGACGACGACCTCACCCAGGAGTACGACGAGCTGGCCGCCCGCTCCTTCGGTCACCCGGTCGGCGACATCACCCACCTGCGCGGCCACGCCGACGTCCGTGTCGCCGTGCGCGCCGGCCGGGTCGTCGCGGGAGGCCTGGGCATCCTCACCTCCCAGTTCTTCGGCGGCACCGCGGTGCCCACCGCGTGCCTGGCCGTCGGGAGCGTGGCCCCGGAGGAACGCGGCGCCCGCCTCGCGGCCCGCATGGTCCACGAGCGGCTGCGGCCCCTGCGCGAGCGCGGCGCCGTGATCTCCACCATCTCCACGATCTCCAACGGCTACGCGCGCCGCATGGGTTGGGAGGCTCCCGTCCCGGTGTTCGGCTGGGCGGTCAGCTCCGACGACCTCAAGCGCTCCTTCCCCACCGGGGACCTCGACATCGAGCACGGCCTCACCAAGGACGCCCTCGACCTCCAGCAGGAACTCGCCCGGCAGTGGAACGGCCCCGTCCAGCGCCCCGACTGGTGGTCGACGTGGACGACCGCGAAGAACGCGCTGACCACCTACCGCTTCACCCGCCCCGGCGAACCGGTGGCAGGCTGGGTCTCGCTCACGACCAAGCGCGGCGACCGGCACGGCATGGAGCTGGTGGTCCACGACTTCTGGTCCTCCGACCCGGACTGCGCGGCCGCGATGCTGGCCTTCCTGGGCCGGCACAACAGCCGCGCCCAGACCGTGCAGTTCCGGCGCGGCGCGCTGCCGCCCTACCCGCTGCTGCTGCACAACCTCCACCGCCACCGGGTGGTCGCCGACGCCTGGCACCCCTGGATGCTGCGCATCCTCGACGTCCAGGCCGCCCTGCGGCTGCGCGGGTGGCCGGCCGACCTCGACCTGGAGATCCCGGTGGAGATCGGCGACGAGCGGCCCGGCTCCAGCCACCGCTACCTGCTGCGGATCTGCGCGGGGTCGGCCGACCTCACACCGGTACGCACTGACGGCGCCGTGGCGTTCACCCGAGGCCAGTTCGCCGTCTGGTACGCAGGCGGCTACCGCAGCCCCGCCGCGGCCCGCCTGTCCGGCGTCCGCACCCGCTGCGAGAAGGCGCTGACCACGCTCGTGCGGGCCACCAGCGGCCAGGAACCATGGCTTCCCGAGCACTTCTGACACCCGCAGAGTCGAGCTCCTCCCGACCGCGCCGGGCGCGGAAATCCTCCGCGGTCAACGCCGGATCGTCCGCGTCCCGCGTCCGGCCGCCGATCGCCTGTGACACAGCGTGGGTCCCAGGCCATGCATCCGACGACCACCCGATCAGGAGAAGCACCTGATGGCCACCACCGTCACGTTCAGCGGCGAGGCGACACAGCGGGCCCTGATGGACGCTTGCGCTCAGACCGGCATCGACGCCACCGGTGCCCTGCTGATTCGCGCACTGGACAATGGCATCTGGCGCCTGCCGGGCGGCATCGTCGCCCGGATCCACCAGCCCGGAACCGAGACCAGCGCACTCAACGAGATCCGTGGCGCTTACTGGCTGTACGGCAACCACATCCCCGTCCCCCTACCGCGCCGACCCGCACCCGTTACGGCTGCCGGACGCCCCGTCACATTCTGGTCAGACCTCGGCGCCGGCGGTCCCGCCAACCCGGCGCAGGCTGCCAGGATCCTGCGCGATCTCCACCGTCTTCCGACACCCACCGACTTCACCCTGCCCTCGTACAATCCCTTCGCCCGCTTCCGCGCCCAGATCGCCGCTGCCCGCACCACCCCCGGAGCGAAGGCCTGGCTCACCGAGCACGCGGCCCGACTCCGTGAGCAGTGGCTCACCCTGGACTGGCCAACTTCCACCTGCGTCATCCACGGAGACGCCGGCCCCGGCAACACCATGTACACCACCACCGGGCCGCACCTGATCGACCTGGAACGGCTCTCGATCGGGCACCCCGAATGGGACCTGGCCACCGCCGCCTGGCACCGCGATGTCTTCGGCGCCGACCCGGACGACTACACGGCCTTCCATCTGGTTTACGGCAACGACGTCACCAGCTGGTCCGGATACCGGCTCATCAGTGACGTCCGCTCCCTGTGCGCCACCCTGTTCGCCCTGCGCCACGCCCCCGCCAGCACAGAGGCCCGAGCCGAGGCCGACCACCGATTGGCCTGCCTCCGAGGCATGGCCGGCTCCGACCCTCGCCCGTGGACCGCCCGCAAGTGGATCTGGACGCAGGCAGGCTCCCACGAGAAGGAGTCGATGCTGTCTCTGCTGATGTAACGCTGAGACAGTGATGTGATGGCTTCGCAGGTGATCGACGCGCGCGAAATCTACGAAGGGCCCCACACCGGAGTGTGAGGCCCTTCGCTATCCACAGACCCCGCTTGGGTCCTTCTTGGCAGTTGCTCTGTGTTCTCTGCTGATGGCGTGAACATCCCACGCGTGTCCAGCGGTGCCGATGTTTGGTGTTGGCCGGCCGCCGCCCGCTCCGCGGCCCTCGGGAAACCGGACGCCGCCCGCCACTTCGCCACCCTGGTGATCGACCGCGCGGGCATCACCCTCTAACCGGCCAGGCAGCTCAGCGCGGGACGCGCCCGGACTCCAGGTACACCGAGCCCGTCCCGCGTTCCAGCGCCGCGTACGCCTCCCGCAGTCGACGGGCGTCATGATCGGCCAGCCGCTTGCAGGCCTCCTCTACGTCGAAGAACCCGAACCCGGACAACTCCTTCTCCGGCAGCCGCACCGCGGCCTGCGCATGCTCGTCCAGCACCCCGCAGTCGAAGACGTAGATCGTCTCTTCGAAGAACCGTCCCTCCTCCGGGATCCAGTCGACCACCAGCAGCCGACCCACCGGAAGGTCCAGCCCCAGCTCCTCCCGCAGCTCCCGCGCCAGCGTCTGCCTCGGGCTCAGCCCGTCCCGGTCCAGTCCGCCTCCGGCCATCAGCCACCGGTCCGCGTGGTAGGTCGGGTTCACCAGCAGCACCCGCCCCAGGCCGTCCCGGATCAGTGCACCCGCCCCCATCGGCCACACCGCCCGTACGTACCCCGGCCGCACCTCCGAGTGCCCGGCCGCAACCGCCTTCGCGTCCTCGCTCACACGCGCTCCCATCCTCGCTGACCACCTACGGCTCGCCACCATCTTTACCCAGCCGGACTGCGGCACGCCCGGGAACCGAGCGGTCGGACACCGCCAAGTCCCTTCACCGGAGGAACAGTTGATCGACACCTGCCACCCGGCCATCAAGACGTACGACATCCGGGGTCCCGTCGCCGACGTCACCCCCGCCTTCGCCCGCACCGTCGGGCAGGCCTTCGCCCTCCTCACCGGCGCGCACAAGATCGTCGTCGGCCACGACATGCGCCCCACCTCGCCCGCCCTCGCCACCGCGTTCGCCGACGGCGCCCGCGCCCAAGGCACCACCGTCCTGTGGCTCGGCCTGGCCGCGACCGACCAGGTCTACTTCGCCTCCGGCGCACTCCACCGACACGCCGCCGTCATCACCGCCAGCCACAACCCGGCCACCGACAACGGCACCAAGCTCTGCCGGCCCGGCGCCGAACCCGTCGCCCGCGACAGCGGCCTCGAAGACCTCCACACCCTCATCCACACAGGATTCCCCGACCGACTCCCCGACCTGTACGGCGCAACCCGCCCCCTCGACATCACCACCCCGTACCTGCGGCACCTGCGCGCTCTCACCGACACCGACCACATCCGCCCGCTGCGAATCGCCGTCGACGCGGGCAACGGGATGGCCGGGCACACCTGCCCGACCCGTCCCGCCCTGCGCCCTCCTCGCCACCCGCTACCTCACCCACCATCCCGGCGCCACCATCGCCCACGACGTCCTCACCTCCGCCGGCACCCGCGAGATGATCCACGAACACGGCGGCCGACTCATCCGATCCCGCGTCGGCCACTCCCACCTCAAGCACGCCATGCTCGCCACCGGAGCCGCCCTCGGCGGGGAGAGCAGCGGACACTACTACTTCGGCGACTTCTGGCACGCCGACTCCGGCCCCCTCGCCGCCCTCCACACCATCGCAGCCCTCGGACACCAACCCCTGCCCGCCTCCCGCCTGCTGAGCCCGTTCACCAGGTACGTGACCTCCGGCGAGATCAACCTGACCGTGCCCGACCCCCAAGCCACGCTCGAAACCGTGAAAGGCCACTTTGCCCACCAGGGAGACCACCTCGACGGACCGACCGTCACCTACGGTCCCGCCACTTGGTTCAACCTCCGCCCCTCCAACGTCTACCCCGTCCTGCGCCTCACCATCGAGGCACCCAGCCGACGGGACGTCGAAGACCTCCGGCAACAGGTACTCGCTCTGCTGATCCCCCTGATCCCCTGATCCCCTGATCCCGCCGCCCGCCCCATTGGCAGGGGACCGGCCCTGCTGGTTCCGCGCGACTGCCGACAGCGCGCCCGGAAGGGCGTCCGACCCCTCCACCGTCACCCGCTCGGGTGATCCGCCGAGAGCTGGCCCCGTCCGCAGACCGAGCACGGACACTGGGGGCACCGGTACTTCCGCGTCACCCAGCCAGCTCGTACGACGCCCTCGACGCGCAGCCCCGACTCCACGACACCCGTACCCCTACGGCAGGAGTGCCATGACCTCACCCAGCACGACCACGCCGGACACCAAAACCCCACAGGGAAGTGAGAGAGCATGAGTAGCAGCACAACCACCCCGCCGCCGGTGGTCGACGTCCACGTGATCGCCCGCACCCCCGACGGAAAGATCCTGCTGTCCCAGCGCGGCGACCCCTACGGCTACGGCCGGTGGCACGCCCCCAGCAGCAAGCTCAACCTCGGCGGCCTGGCGCACCACAACTGGCCCGCCGCATAAGGGCGGGGGAGGCCTGGCGCACCCCGGCCTCCCCCGGACAACTTCGATGTGACGTGGTACCGGGCAGGGGGCGCATCGGAGAGCGGCTTCCGTGTTGATACCGGCAGTCCGGTCGGCGCCGGGAGCCTGGCGCAGTTCATGCCAGGTGCGTGTGTGACGTGGGGCGCGACGACGACCACGGCGGGTCCGCGTCCCCGTATGACATCGGGATGCGGTGATGGAGCAGGGCCGCCTGATGTGTAAGCGCAAGCGTGGGCATCGGGCTTCGTGCGGCCCCAGCCGAACCTGATTGATGGAGAGTCAGGAGTCGGCCTCTGAGTCGCGCGCCCAATCCTCGCGGGGCCGCAGCTTCGCCAGGATCTGTTGGGCTTCGCTGCGGACCCCGGCGTCGGGGTCCGTTGCCAGCTCTCGGTACTGCTTGATCAGCCGGTCCGCGCCTTCGGTCGTCATCCATTCGGGGTTGCAGTCCAGGGCAGCACCGAGATGGTCCACCGAGTCGTAGTTGCCCGCCTGGCTGTAGGCCAGCAGGACGTGGCGCAGGCCGATGGTGTCTTTGCGTTCGAGCAATGCCTCGGCCGTTTCCTGGGTGACCCAAGTGTCCTGGGCGTCCAGGAGAAGGCGGTGGATGACGTCCGCCGCTTCCTCGGTCCTGTCCGAACCCGCGAGCTGCCGCCCAGCCGCCCCGCGGACGGACCAGGCCGGCGAGTCCGCATCCTGAATCGCGGTGCTCAGTTCTTGATCGTCCAGGGGCGCCATGCCCCCAGCCTGCCACGGAATGCGTTGATGGCCGGGAGATTTTCGCTGCCCTGACTGCTGCGTTGCCCCGGTCTGCGCGAGGCGGTATGACTCGGTGCCGGTCTCGATGGTTGTGCCGTTGAGGGTCGGCTGATCGACGATCGCCGCGCAGAGCTGAGGGTCGGTGGAGGTCTTGGTCCAGACTCCAAACGACAGCTGCGAATTCCTGCTGGACGGGTGTTAGTTCGTCCGTCTCGTGTTCGAACCAGGGAATGTCTTCCACGGCCGGTGTCCGTGCCGGCTGGTGCGGGGGAGGTCGTGAGGTCGGGCGATGGCGAGTACGGCATGGCGGACACCGCCGTCCTTGAGGTGGCGGTCTCGCAGGACCGACGGTCAGTGCGGTGTCCCTGCGGAACCCCCTGAGGCCTCGTAGGCCTCGCGGGTGGATGCGGGGATCCGTCCGCGGTCGTTCACGATGAGGCCGTGGGTGTGGGCCCATCGGCGTATCGCCTCGTCCTCGGGGCGGGGTTCGTCGTGCTTGAGGGGACGGGCGGGTGCGCCGGGGCCGCTCCAGTCTCCGGTGCTGACGCCTTCCAGTAGATCCGCCGCCTGGTGGAAGTAGGCGGACAGCGAGGCGTACACCCCTTCCTCCGGCATGGACGCCTCGGCCCACGTTCCGATCGTCCCGTTGGTCGTGTCCAGGAACGTCCCGTAGAAGCCGTCGCGCTCGGCGGCGATCGGCAGCCACTCCTGGCGCCAGAGCGGGTAGTCGGGGTCCTCCGGCGGGTCCGTCCTCTCCAAGGCCAGCTGCCGGAGGTAGACCCGCTGGATGTCCTCCAGGCCGAGCAGGAGGTGGTACCCGCCGGGCAGGGGCACGTCGCACCCCCGCTGCACCAGGGTCTCCCGGCGATCGGTGCGCTCGTCGGCATCCACGTCGTGCGCCAGGAGCCACTGCCGTACCTGCGACGGCAGTTCCAGGCCCATGTGGAGTTCGGCCCGGTCGATGGCCTCCTGGTTCCCCGGACCGCCGAGGGTGGCGAAGACCTCGGGGTCGTTCCGCTCGATCCATGTGGCCACCCGGGCCCACGCCTCCCGGACGTCCTCTGCCTGGCCCATCGGAGTGCCCTTCGTGTGCGACGGCTGCTGAACACGCATGGGAGAACCGTAGGGGTGGCCACTGACAAAGACGCCCGGCCCGGGGGTCGGGATGGCCTTCACGCCTTGGGCGACTGGTAGATGGCGGCGGCCATCGCTCCCAGGTGCTTGTTGGCCCTGAGCGCGAGGTCGATGGCGTCGCTCACGGAGTCGCTGGGCACCGGGATGTTGTTCACGTAGATCGCGAAGGCGTAGCGGTGGCCGTCCTTCGCGTCGATGTAGCCGGCGAGCGCCTTCGTGCCGAGGGCCAGCTTGCCCTGGTAGGAGCTGACCAGGGTGCCGGTCTTCGCGCGGATGTGTCCTGCGGCGGGATCGGTGTGCTCGATGACGTCGGCGAGCGAACCGTCGACGCCCATGCTCGGCATGGAGTCGTAGAAGACGTCGAAGTCGTCCTGTCGTGCCAGGTGCCGCAGCAGCGCCACCTGGGCGGTCGGTGTCGCCTTGTCGTCGGGGAGGCCCTGGGCATCGACGAGGCTCACCGCATGCGGATCCACACCTGAGCGGGTGAGGAAGTCCTTCTCGATCCGCATGCCGTCCGCGTAGGTTCGTTGCCCGTTGTGTGCCGCCATCAGCGGCGGCAGGAGGTTCGCCCCGAGATTGTGGCTGACCTTGTTGATCAGCTTCGCGTACTCCTTGAAGGGCGGAGAGGTGTAGGTCGCCGATACGGGCAGCGAGTTCACTCCCGCCGGCGGAGGAAGCCTGCCGTCGGGGTTAGCTCCCAGCGAGGGGGCGGATACGCTGACGCCGTTTCTGGCGAGTGCCTCGATGAGGACGGTGCGGGCGAACGCCGCCGGGTCGGGGACCTGGTAGGTCGTCACGAAGGGGGCCTTCGCGTCCGCGGGGACGGAGCCTCGGACCCGGATGTGACCGGGGCTCACGCTTTCGGTCGTCACCGTCGGCTTCGTTCCGGCGGGTGTGGTCGTCACCTGCGCGTCGACGTCGAAGGCGGCCGTCTTCGGGCGCCAGTCGGCCTTGGCCGGCTCGCCGGGTGCGCCCGGCGTGATGAGCACGTCGATCAGGTTGTCGTTGACGACGGTCGGGGTGACCGGCAGCCCGCCGATCGACACCGGGTCCCAGAGCCGGTTGTCGATCACCACGTCGCCGTCGACGTGGCGGACTCCACTGGCCGCGACCTGTCGGGCCAGTTCGTCGACACCCGCCAGCGGATCCTCTCCGGTGACGGTCGCCATGCCGGGGACGGCGTTGGCGTCGTAGTGGTCGAAGTCGGGGACGTCCAGTCCGCCTGACGGGGTGGTCCGCCCGCCGAGTGCCAGATCGCCGCTCCCGACCAGGATGAGGTCGCCGGAGAGCCGACCGTCCGCGGAGACCGTACCCGAGTGCACCACGGGTGTACGGAAGCGGTGGTCGTCACCCAGGACGTCGAGCGCAGCGCTGACCGCGAAGGTCTTGGCCGTCGAACCGGTCATGAACTGGGAGTCGGCGCCCTTGGATTGGACGACCTTCCCCGTTTGCAGATCGGCGACCTGCAGGCCCCACTGGCCCGACGACCACGGCGCGGTACTCATGAGCCTCTGCAGATCGGCGCTCACCCGTGTGGCACCCGGTGCCGGAGCGGCTGGGTTGTCCGTGGTGTCGGGGGAGCACGCCGTCATCGCCACGGCGGCCGTCATCGAGGCGGCCAGCGCCAGGGCGGTACGCCGCCGTGCCCGAGGTGTCCTGGTTCCGGCGGGGGAGTTGCTCGACATTCGTTATTCGTTCTTTCCTGTTCGACTTTCGCGCTCGATCGAGCGCTTCCGGCCCTGGCCGAGGGCGATGCTGCCGTTGCGGCTGTTCCCGTACGTCGGTTCACGAGCGCAGGGCCCGGACCGCGACCGTGCGCGACGCCCGGGCCGCCTGCAGGACCAGCGCGAGGCAGGTGGTGACCAGCGTCCCGGCGGCGAGTGCCCCGAGGGTGGCCCAGGGGAGGCCCGCCAGGACGCGGACGACGTCGGTCCGGGCGCCCAGGGCGATGGTGAGGCTCGACACGGCGACGAACAGCGCGCCGAAGACGATCGCCGTCCCCGCGTAGATCGCCCCCTCGTAGACCATCGACCGGGTGACCACGCCCGGCCGCGCACCGGCCACCGTCACGACGGCGGAGTCACGGGCGCGCTCCCGCCCGACGAGGGCGATCACGGCGAGGCCCCCGACCCAGGACACGACGAAGACCCAGCCCAGCACGACCAGGATGTCGTCCAGCCCGGCGCTGCCTCCGGGCATGACCTCCCCCATCACCAGGAAGAGGCCGACGAACGACAGGGAGAGCGCGAAGGGCAGCACCGTGGTGACGCTCCTCGCCGCGCGGGCCCGGCACGACTGCACGGCAAGGTGCCAGGCGACGCCGCGCGAGGGCACCAGCGCCGTCCAGAGCTTCATCAGCGGGGTGAGCACCCACGGCCCCATCAGCAGCAGCAGGCAGACGAGGAAGAGGTTCCCGGCGAACGCGAAGGCCGTCCGCTGGGCGAGCCCGCCCTTGAGGTCGAGGCCCAGGCCGGGGATCCACATCCCGACCACGCCGGCGAGCAGGCACAGGGCGAGGCCGCCGCGGGCGACGCCGGGCCGCGCCGGGGGATCGGAGACGTCCCGGAAGGCGTGCATCTCCGGTGTCCTGGCGGCCCGCCGGGTGACGCCCCAGCCGCCGAGCAGGCACGGAACCAGTCCGCACAGCACGCTCACGCCGACGTACCAGAACCGGAACCCGACCGAGGCCCCGTGCAGTTCGAGACCCGTCCCCTTCCACTGCGCGAGGGTGACACCCGCGACCAGCAGGGCGAGCGGTGCGGCCAGCGCGCCGGCCACCGCGCCCAGCACCACCGTCTCCGTCCGCAGGACGAACCTGACCCGGTGGCGCGGAATCCCGAGGATCACCCACAGGGCGTGCTCGCGCCGCTGGGTCGTCAGCGTCAGACCGACCGCGGAGGCGACGATGCCCACGGCGGCGAGCACGGTGAAGAAGACGATGTTGCCGCCGAGGGCGATCGACGCGGAGACCATCCGTGCGTCACCCGCCGCCCGCGCCGCCGAGACGGCGGTGAACATCGCGATGGCCGAGCCCGCCGAGCACGCCGCGCCGACCGTGGCGCACAGGAGCGTCCACCACCACATCGACGCCTGCCGGCGGATGTCCGACAGCACGAGCCGGATCACGACTGCTCCCCGCCCGCCTCGTCCGCCGACTGCGCGGCGAGGACGGCGTCGCCCACCGCGCGGGAGTCGCCACCGGGGATGACGGCGTGTACCCGCCCGGACCCCATCACCACGACCTGGTCGGCCCGCGCGGCCGCATGGGGGTCGTGGGTGACCATGAGGACGGTGCTCCCCTGCGCGGGGAGCGCCTGCAGCCAGTCGAGCACCACATGACCCGACTTGAGGTCGAGCGCACCCGTCGGCTCGTCGGCGAAGACGATCCGCGGCCGGTTCGCCAGCACCCGGGCCACCGCGACGCGCTGGCGCTCGCCGCCGGAGAGGCGGTCGGGGCGTCGCCGCGCGTGCTTGGCGATGCCGAGCCGCGCCATGGCGTCCTCGACCCGAGCCCTGGGCACCCGGCGGCCGGCGAGCCGCGCCGGCAGGGCGATGTTGTCCTCGACCGTCAGCGAGCTGACGAGGTTGTACTCCTGGAAGACGAAGCCGATGTTCTCGCTGCGGAACGCGGCCTGCTTGCGGGGGCTGAGCGAGCGGACGTCCGTCCCGAGGATCTCGACGGACCCCGCGGTCGCCGGCTCCAGCCCGGCCGTGCAGAGCAGGAGCGTCGACTTGCCCGAACCGGAGGGGCCGACGACGGCGGTCAGCCGGCCTTCGGGAATCTCCAGGTCGATGTCGTGTAGGACGCGCGTCGTCTCGCCCCGGCGGCCGGGAACGGGGAATTCCGTCCGAAGGCCGTGCAGACGAATGCACGGCACGGGAGTGGTAGTGGCAGTGGTAGTGGAAAATGGCATGAATCAAGGAAAGCAGGGCCGGGCAGTGGAGTGCACGGGAGCCTGCACTGCTCTCGGAGGTAGACCTGGATCTACCGCCCGACCGATCCGAACTGTGCGAAAATATTGATCATGGCGCAGATTCGTGTTGCCCGGAGACTGCTGACCGAATTCGTCGCAGCGGCCACCTTTCCGATTCTCCTGATTTCCGTTCTCGCTGCGCCGGTCTCGGTTCCGGTGGTGGCCGAACTGGACCGCTCCAGGGCGCAGTGGTGCGGAGTCCGGACGATGCCGCTGCGACCCGCCGACCGCAGCTGGCCGCAGTGGGTCGCCGGTCGGCTGCGGACACGGTCGGTGTGGCGGACCGACCTCCCGGTGTTCGTCACCGCCGCGCTCCTGTCCGCGCTCTCGCTGCTGGTGGGCTTCTTCGGATTCTTCGGCGCGCTGGCACTGGTCTTCTCCCCCGTCCTCTGGGGTTTCGGCATCGCCGCGGAAGTCGGCCCGTTCACCCCGGCCGCCCTGTGGGAAACCCTCGTGGCGGTGCCCGCGGGATTCGCCCTCGGTGCGGTCACCGTGGGCGCGCTGGCCGGCGTCTCCCTGCTCCGCGACCTGCTCCTGCGGGCCTTCGCGGGGAGCCGCAACCCCGACCTGCTCGCGAAACTGGAGGAACTCCGGGTCAGCCGGGCCTCGCTGACGGCGGCCTTCGAGAACGAGCGCCGGCGCATCGAGCGCGACCTGCACGACGGCGCCCAGCAGGAACTCGTCGCGCTCGTCATGCGCCTGGGAATCCTGGAGGCCGCGGCGACGGCCACCGACCAGGAACGGATCGTCCAGCTGGCCCGCCAGGCCCAGGCCCAGGCCGAGCGCGCGCTCGAACGGCTGAGGGAGACGGTGCGCGACATCCACCCCAGCGAACTGAGCGATCTCGGTCTCGTCGCCGCCGTCCGGGAACTGGTGGCCAGATCACCGTTGCAGGTCGAACTGACCAGCACCGGTACGGACGCCCGGCTCTCCTCGCCGATCGCCGCGGCCGTGTACTTCACGGTCTCCGAGGCCCTGACGAACATCGCCAAGCACGCGGGCGTCGGCCGCGCCCGGATCGAGCTGCGGTGCACCGAGGGCGGCGTCCGCGTCCGGGTGGGCGACGACGGCGCCGGCGGCGCGCGGATCAGCACCGGATCCGGGCTCTCCGGGCTGCGTGAGCGGATGCGGAGCGTCGGTGGGAACCTCGAAATCATCAGCCCGCCGGGCGGCGGAACGGAGGTCGTGGCATCCGCCCCGGCCCAACCCCCGTGGTGACGGAATTCGACGAAGGAATTCGACCGGGAAAAGCGATGGGAAATCGATTGTGAGAATCATCCTGGCGGACGACAGTCTGCTGATTCGCGCCGGAATCCGGGAGATCCTGGTTTCCAGTGCCCATGACGTGATCCGCGAATGCGAGGACGCCGACGAACTGGTCGCCGCCGTCGACGAACTCGCCGCCGCCGGAGCCGCCCCCGACCTGGTGATCACGGACGTCCGCATGCCGCCCGGGAACACCGACGACGGGCTCCGGGCCGCGATCGACATCCGGTCGCGGCACCAGGACCTGCCGGTCCTGGTCCTCTCCGCCTACGTCACGGGCCCGTACGTGCGCGAACTCCTGAACGGCCCGGGCGCCGACGGGGCGGTCGGCTACCTGCTCAAGGAGAAGGTGGGCAGAGTGGCGGACTTCCTGCGGGCCGTCGAGACGGTCTCCGACGGCGGAGTGGTGATCGACCCCGAGGTGGTTCGCCACGTCACCCGCGCCGACCCGCCCCGGGGCCCGCTCGCCCGGCTCACGACCCGCGAACAGGAGGTGCTCGCCCTCATGGCCGAAGGCCGCTCCAACGCGGAGATCGCGGCGGAGCTGTTCCTCTCGGGCGCCGCCGTGGCCAAACACGTGGGGAACGTCTTCCTGAAACTCGGCATGCCCTCCGGCGAGGACAACCGCCGGGTGAAGGCCATCCTGACCTGGTTCGCATACAACTAGGACTTCGACGCCGTGGCGTGCGGCGCGGCGCTGTCGTCGGCTTGCGGAGGTCGCGGGTGGTCGCCGGCGGTCAGCCGTAGGGGATGACGGCGAGGGGGCAGTGGACGTGGTGGATGGCGGCGTGGGCGACGGGGCCGAGGTGGTGGTGGCGGAGGGGGAGGTGGCGCAGGCGGCGGCCGAGGACCAGGAGGCGGGCGGTGGCGGCCGCGTCGACGAGTTCGACGGCGGGCTTGCCGCGGACCAGGTCGGTGGTGACCTCGACGTCGGGGTGGCGGCTCCGGAGCGGGGCCAGGGCGGAGGTGAGGCCGTCCCGTTCGACGCCGGAGACCTCGCGCTCCAGGCCGCCGATGGCGTCGAAGGCCATGTACTCGCTGCCGGCCGGCGGGGACCAGACGTGGACGACGCGTAGGGGGGCGGAGCGCAGGGCGGCGGCCCGGAACGCGAACTCCAGCACCTCCTCGGCGGGGTGGGTCAGGTCGAGGCCGACGGTGACCGGGCCGTCCGGTTCGTCCTGGTCGGCGCGGACCAGGACGACCGGGCAGGCGGAGCGGCGCAGCACCTCCTGGCTGACCGAGCCGACCAGGAAGCCGCGCAGGGTGCCGAGCCCGCGGGAGCCGAGGACGAGGAGGGCGGCGCGGTGCGAGGCGGCCTCCAGGGCCTCGACCGGGTCGGCGGACACGGCGGCGGAGGCGACGGGGAGGCCGGGCACCAGGGCGGTCAGTGCGGACTCGCGCTCGGCGAGGTGGGCCAGGGCGCGGTGGTAGGTCTGGTCGCTGCCGACCACGTCCCGCTTGGGCCAGGGCCAGGCCTCCAGGACCTCCAGGGGGACGGCGCGGCGCTGCGCCTCGTGGGCGGCCCACTCGGTGGCGGTGAGGCTCTCGGGGGAGCCGTCGAAACCGACGACCACCGGGCCGGTGGGGCCGACGGGGCCGGTGGCGCCGGTGGCGCTGGGGTCGACGGGGCCGGGGCCGGTGGCGCCGGCCGGCGGGGGTTCGGACACGGGGAGCTCCTCGGGTTCCGCGGCGCGGGGAGGGCCGTACCCGGCCGCCGGGGCCGCCTCGGGACTGCGACCCCAGTATCGGCGGTGGGCGGGGACGGCACCTCCCGGGGCGCTCAGGCCTGCTGCGGGGCCGGGTCCGAGGGGGCCGGGTCCGAGGGGGTCGGGTCCGAGAGGGGCGGGAGGAAGCCGTCGGCGAGGGGTTCGCCGGTCAGGGCGGCGTCGACCCGGGCGTGGATGTGGGCGAGGGTGGTGGGGCAGGTGAGCGGCTGGTCGCGGTGGCAGTTGAGCATGTGGGTCAGGACGGCCGCAGCGTGCTCCAGGCGGCGGGCGCGGGCCAGCATCCCGGCGCGCTGGGCCTCCAGCAGGGCCCGGCGTTCGGCGGCCTGTGCGGTGGCGAGGACGGCGCTGGTGCCGGCCACCGGGATCATGCCGTCCACGTGCCAGAGCTGGACCAGGGCGAGGCGTTCCAGGGCCGCGCGGTCGTAGTAGCGGACCCGGCCGCGGCGGGTGGTGGGGGTGACCAGGCCGCACTCCTCGTAGTAGCGCAGGGCGGGGACGGAGAGGCCGAAGGCCGCCGAGACCTCGGTGATGGAGTGGAGGTCGGACATCCGTGGTTCCTTTCCGGGCTCGCCGCTTGCGCAGTCGCTCGCACCGCCCGCTCGCACTGTCCGCTTGCACCGCCCGCTTGCACTCAAGCGCACTTGAGCGAGAACGCTTAGGCAAGCCTAACTTCCGTGATGCGAAGGGTATCCGCCCATGCCTTCTCCGACCGCCGCAACGGTCAGCACGACCACACCGACACCGCCAGGGACAGGGACAGGGACAGGGGAAGCGACACCGACGGCGACTCGCGCGGCGCCGGCCTCCGGTGCGCTGCTGGTGCTCGGCTTCGTCCTGCTCAGCCTCAACAGCCGGGTCGCCTTCGGGCAGGTCGGCCCGCTCGCCCCGGTGGCCGGCTGGGGCGCGGGCACCGTCACCGTGCTGGCGCTGATACCCCCGCTCTGCATGGGCCTGTTCGCGCCGCTGGGCGCGCTGGCCCGGCGGCGGCTCGGCGAGGAGCGCGGGTTGTTCTGGGCGAGCGTGCTGCTGGTCGGCGGGGCGGTGGTGCGGACGCTGGGGATGCCCGGACTGTACGTGGGGACGGCGTTGGTGGCCGCCGCGGTGGCGGTGGTCAACGTGCTGATCCCGGTGTTCGTCCGGACCCGCTTCGCGCCCCGGCGGGTCGGCACCATGATGGGCGTCTACGCGCTGTCCATGGGCGCCGGTTCGGCCGTGGTGGCCGCGCTGGTCGCGCCCGTCGCGGGCGCGTGGTCCTGGGAGGCGGCGATCGCACTCGCCGTCGTCCCGGCGGTGCTCGCCGTGGTGGGCACGGCCCCGCAGCTGCGGGGCCCGCGGCCTTCCCCGGTGGCGATCGCCCCCGGGGTGCGGCGGCCGGTCGGCCGGACGGCGCTGGCCTGGAGCCTGACCGCCTACTTCGGCATCCAGACCCTGGTCTTCTACGCCACCCTGGCCTGGCTGCCCACCATCCTGGTCGGCGCGGGCGTGAGCCGGACCACCGCCGGCACCGACCAGGCCGTGATGATCCTCGGCCTCGCCGTCGGCGGCTTCCTCGCGCCCGTCCTGGCCGCCGCCCGCCGGGACCAGCGTCCGCACATCCTCGGGGTGGTCGCGGTCTGCGTGCTCGGTCTGCTCGGCCTGCTGCTCGCCCCCGCCGCGGGGGCGCCGGTCTGGGCCGGGATCCTCGGCATCGGCATGGGTGGCGGGCAGGCCCTGGCCGGGGTGTTGTTCACCCGCCGGGGCACCGACCACGACCACGTCGCGGCGCTGTCCACGATGGCTCAGACCGGCGGCTACCTGATCTCCGCGGCGGGCCCGGCGCTGCTCGCCGTCCTGCACGGCTCCACCGGGGCGTGGACGGTTCCGCTGCTCGCGCTGATCGGCCTGCTGCTGGTGGGCGCGGTGCTGAGCATGCGGGCGGGGCACGACGGGGGGTACGGCGGTGGGCGCGGTGGGGAGCATGATTGAAGGATTTTCTCGTCGCGCTGTCACACTCGGGCGCCGGGATCCGTCGGGTCGGTGAGAGCACGCCGGACGCCCGAGAGGAACACGACCATGAGCACCGACCCGAGCACCGACCGCGCCGACCGCACTGCCCGCTCGATCACCGCCGAGATCCCGCTGCGCCCCCGGATGGCCACCGACCCGAGCGCGCTGGTCCCCGAACTCGCCGACGTGTCGGCCGCGTTGTTCCGGGCGGTCGGCAACCGCTCGCTCCCGCGCGGCACCGTCAGCCTGGTCCAGCTGCGGGCCGGGCAGCTCGCCGGCAGCACCTACCTGACCGTCCTGCACACCGGGTTCCTGCGCAAGGCCGGTGAGTCGGAGGAGCGGATCACCTCGGTGGCCAGCTGGCAGGACTCGCCGTACCTGACCGCACCCGAGCGGGCGGCCCTGGCGCTGGTGGACGCCGTCCTGCGGCCGAACCCGGACGGCGAGCGGGTGTCGGACGAGCTGTACGCCGAGGTCGCCGCGCACTACGACGAGAAGGCGCTGGCCACGCTGATGCTGGCGATCGGCCAGGTGAACTTCTTCACGGCGATCGCGCTGATCGCCAAGCCCGTCCCCGGGAAGGCGTTCACCGACCCCTGGGCCTGAACTCCGAGGGTCTGAACTCCGGCCCGGGACCGGCCCGTCGGGCGTTTCGCCCGGCGGGCCGGTCCCGCGTTTCAGCGTGCGGCCGCGTTTCAGCCGGCGGCGAGGAGGCCGGAGACCAGGGCGCGCAGTCCGTCGCGGTAAGTGTCCTGGGCGGTGAGGGCCTCCCAGTGGCCGGCGACCTGGGCCAGGCGGGGGTGGACGGCCGGGTCGAGGCCGGCGAAGACCTGCTCGCGGTAGGTGGGGCGGTCGTCGGCGGTGCGGCGCCTGGCGGCGGTGGTGCGGACCACGATCTCCCCGGCGGTGTAGTACCAGATCGCGCGGTAGCCCTGGGCGGCGCGTTCCGGGGTCAGGCCGCAGTCGACCAGTCCGTCGACGATCTGCTCGACGAACCAGAGGGCGTGGGTGGAGAACAGGTCGTCGGCGGCCAGGACTTCGACGATCCAGGGGCAGGCGGCGAGCGCGTCGTGGATCGCGGCGGCCGCGGTGAGGACGCGCTCGCGCGGGTCGGCCGGGAGTTCGACCGGGTGGAGGGTGCGGGCGGCGTAGTCGTCGAGCAGCAGGACGAGCAACTCCTCCTTGTTGCGCACGTGGTGGTAGAGCGCCATCGGGGTGCTGCCGATGTCGGTGGCCAGGCGGCGCATGGTCAGTCGCTCGACGCCCTCCTCGGCCACGATCCGGCGGGCCGTCTCGACGACCTCCTCCCGGGAGATGCGGGGAGGACGGCCGGTGGCCTTGCGGGGAGTGGGGGAGGGCTGCTGCATGCCCTCATCATGCCCCGTCCGGGGGGTCCGTGGTGCCTCGCCCGCCCTGTGCGGCTCGACAGGGGAGAGCCTCCGGGGGTACTTTCCTTACATGTACAGAAACTCGCGAGGCCGACCCGGCCTGGTGCTCGCGGCGGTCACCGTCGCCCAGTTCGTCTTCGCCCTCGACATGTCGGTGGTCAACGTCGCGCTGCCCGCGATCCGCGACGCCCTGGGCTTCGCCCCGCTCGACCTCTCCTGGGTCGTCCACGTCTACGCGCTCACCTTCGGCGGGCTGTTACTGCTGGGCGGCCGCGCCTGCGACCTGTACGGGCGGCGGCGGTTGCTGGTGCTGGGGCTGGCCGTCTTCGGGCTCTGCTCACTCGCGGGCGGGCTGGCCCAGCACCCGTGGCAGCTGGTCGCCGCCCGGGCCGGGCAGGGCGTGGGCGCCGCGCTGGCCGCTCCCGCCGCGCTGGCGATGCTCACCACCGCCTTCCCCGAGGGCCCCCGGCGGGTCCGCGCCCTGGGGGTGTGGAGCGCCGCCAACGCCGCCGGGGGCGCGCTGGGAGTGCTGGCCGGCGGGGTGCTGACCGAGTACGCCAGCTGGCGCTGGGTCATGCTGGTCAACCTGCCGATCGTGGCGACGGCGCTCGCGCTGCTGCCCCGGGGGATCGGGGCCGGGGCGCAGCCCGTCCGGCGGGAACGGCTGGACGTGCTCGGCGCGGTGCTGGCCACCGGGGGAGTCGGGCTGCTGGTGTTCGGCGTCGTCCGGACCGAGAGCCGGGGGTGGGGCTCGCCGGCCACCCTGGCCGCGCTGGGCGCTGCCGTCGCGCTGCTGGTCGCCTTCGTGGTCACCGAACTCCGTTCCCCCGCACCGCTGTTGCGGCTCGGGCTGCTGCGCAGTCGCTGGGTCGCCGGGGCGAACGTGCTGGTGTTCCTGGCCGCCGCCGGGCAGTTCGCGGCCTTCTACTTCGTCTCGCTCCACCTCCAGCAGGTGCTCGGCCTGGGCGCCGCCGCCACCGGGGCCGCGTTCCTGCCGTTCTCCGCCGGGCTGGTGGCGGGCTCGCTGCTCGCGACCCGGATCACCGCGCACCGCAGCCCGCGGGTGGCCCTGGTGCCCGGGGCCGTACTGGCCGCCGCCGGGCTGGGCTGGTTCGCGCTGATCAGCCCGGACGGCGGGTTCCTCGGCGACGTCCTGGGCCCGTCCCTGGTCACCAGCCTCGGCACCGGGCTGGTGCTGGCCCCCGTCGCCGCCGCCGCGACCACCGGTGTCGCACCCCGCGAGGCCGGGGCGGCCTCCGGCCTGCTCAGCAGCTCGCGCCAACTCGGCGGCTGCGTCGGGCTGGCGGCCCTGGCCACCCTCGCCGCCCACCGCACCGCCTCGGCCGCTGCCTCGACTACCGGATCGACCACCGGCTCGGCCACCGGCCGGGCCGCCCTGGACGCCGGGTACGCCCTCGGGCTGGCCGCCGGCGCCGTGCTGTTCGCGCTGGCGGCGGTCGTCGCCGTCACCGTCCTGCCCCGGCGGCGGCCCGGTGCGCCCGAGGGGCGTCCGCTCGCCGGCGGGGAACGCCACGAAGAACTCCGACTGGAAGGAACCTCCTCATGACCACCACCCCGATCGCCGTCGTCGACCTGTTCGCCTCGGCGCTGCACTTCCGCCCCGACGGCGAACTGCGGTCCACCGAACGGCGGATGGCCGGCGGTGGTGCCGGCACCGAGGGCGCCTGGCAGGTCGCGGCGTTCCACGTGGAGACCGACGCCGACGTGCACGCCGACCACTGGGAGATGCACCCGGAGGCGGAGGAGGCGGTGTGCTGCCTGGCCGGCGGTGCCCGGGTCTTCTTCCGGCAGGTCGAGCCCGGAGCGGCCGAGGAGTCGGTGCGGCTGACGGCCGGGAGCGCCGTGGTCGTCCCGCGCGGCCGCTGGCACCGACTCGAACTCGACGGCCCCAGCGACCTGATGTCGATCACGCGGCGGGCGGGGACCCGGTTGGAGCGGCGGGGCGCCGAGGACTGACCGCCGGGCCGGGGCGGCCGGTAGGCGCGGCGCGGATCCCGGGAGGGTTACTGGAACGCGGCGACGGCCCTCCGCCCGTGGGGTGGAGGGCCGTCGTGTGGCAACCTGCGGCGTCCGGGTCGGATGACGGATCGTCAGACTGCGGCGCGGGCGGCCTTGGTGCGGGCGGAATCGAAGACGGCGGCCGGGTTCCCGTAGTACAGCCACGGGCCGGCGATCTCCCGGCCCATCCCGCGGAAGAGGTCCAGGGCCTGCGCCGGGCGGCCGTTCTCGATCAGGGCGTGGGCGATCCAGCCGCGCGCCGCGACGATGCCGGGGTGGGCGGGATCGGCGGCCGCCAGGTCGAGCAGGGCCGCGTCCACGGCGGCCGTGTAGGCGGGGGAACGGTAGAGCGAGGAGGCGGACCTGTCGCGCAGGATCTGCTCCCAGTACGCCCGCAGCTTGAGTGCTGTCAGCAGGCTGCCGGCCGGTGCGCCGGCGATCGCCTTGTCGGCGAACTCGTGCATCAACTCGTTGCTGCCGAGCCACTTCTCGCACCAGTACTGCAGGGCGGAGGTGTGCGCGCCGATGTGGTGGGGCTCGCGGGCCACGATCTCGGCCCACAGCGCACGGTAGCGCTCGTGCGACCAGCCCTGGCCCATCGCGATCGACTGCTGTGCCACCCAGGCGTTCGGGTCCCCGGCCGGGGCGAGCCGGACCGCCTCGTACGACACCTCCTCGGCCTCCTGCAGCACCTGGTGGAAGCCCATGGCCTGCTCGCGGGTCACCTGCGAGGCGTACTTCGCGGTGCGGATCTGCCACGCCCGCTTGACCAGCGCCTCGGTGTGCACCTGGGCGGCCTGGGGGTTGTCCGGCTGCTCCTCGCGCCAGTCCCGGAGCCAGCCGTCGTCGGTGGCCGCGAGGCCGCTGAACGGGCCCATCCGGGAGTAGCGGGTGCTCCAGTCGCCGTCGCCGCCCGAGAGGTGGGCGGCGGCCGGGCGCCAGTCCCCGGCCCTGGCCGCGTCCAGCGCCGCCCGCGCCGCCGGGTCGGTGGGTTCGTCGCCCACCTCGACCAGTTGGGCGCGCGGCACCAGACCCGCCGCGGCCGCTTCGAGCCCCCTGGAGGCCTTGCGGCGCTTGTTGAGCCAGAGGCCCAGCCTGACGAGGAGGATGACGAGGGGGACGATGACGAACGGGTGGGACATGTACCTGCTTCTCCACGGAACTTCTTCGCACAGGTGTGCGTTCGGTGAAGATCGTACCGTTCGGGTACGGAGCCGTGAACGGCGTGCGCATCGAAGGACCGTCCGGGTTTCCGCTGCTCCTCGCACGTGCGTCCGGCCCGGGGGGTGAACGATCGCCGGGTCGCGCCGATCCCCGGGCGGAGGAGGTAAGTTGGCGGCTGCCGATTGTGGGGAGGACCACTGACGTGAGCACCGACGAGGCTGCGCTCGGCAGCGCCGTCAAGGCCGTCATCGCCGCCGTGAGTGCCGATGACGTGGCCGGGCTGTACCAGGCGGTGATGCCGCCGGCGGGTGAGGACACCCCTCCGGCCGAGGTCGCCCGATGGTTCGGGCTGCTCCTCGTCCACCTGGCGCTCACCGCCGCGTCCGCTTCGGAGCTGGAGCGCGGCAGTTCCCGGGAGACGGTCTCGGAGTGGCTCGGGGAGGTGCTGGGGCCCGTACCGACCCCGGCGCTGCTGCGCGCCGGGGATCCGAGCCGCATCGACCACGTCGAGGCGGTGAGTGCCGCGGAGAGCTACGCCCGGTGCCGGGAGTACGCCGTCGACCTGATCCGGCTGGGCCTGGTCGACCCGACCGAGGAACCGGACGAGCGGGGCGTCGACGCCCACTGCGCGGTGACGAACGACAAGCAGATGCGGATCACCGTGATGGCGATGCTCGGCCGCCTCGGCGCCGGTCGCGGCGTGCGCGGTTGACGGAGCCGCGCTTCGTCGTGGGGCCGGGCTACGCGCTGTACCAGGGGCCGCTGGCGGACAGTGCGCCGCACCGGCACGCCGCGTTCCAGGTCGCCGTGGCGGCGCCGGGCGGCGAGGTGACGATCGCGGACGGCGCCGGGGTCAGGCACCGGGGTGAGGCGGTGGTGGTGGCGCCGATGGTGCGGCACCGGATGGCGCCGACCCGCCGGGTGCTGGTGTTCTACGTCGACCCGCGCTGCGTGTTCGCGGACCGCCTGCGGGCGGAGCAGGTCGACGGTGTCCGGGTGGCGCCCCGGTGGCGGGAGTTGACGGAGGAGGACGTCCGTCCGTCCGGGGTGCTGCCGTCGGCCGAGGTGGACGCCCGGCTGCGGGCGGCGATGGAGGCGCTCGCGGGCGACCGGGTCGCGCTGCCGGGGCTGGCCGCGCAGGTCGGGCTCTCGCCGCAGCGGCTACGGGCGCTGGCCCGGCGGCAGTTGGGGGTGCCGCTGGCGCGCTGGCGGATCTGGCTACGGCTGGCCCGCGCGGCCGACGCGCTGGGCGAGGGGTGCACGCTCGCCGAGGCGGCGGTGGCGGGCGGCTTCGCGGACCAGGCGCACTTCACCCGGCAGATGCGGGAGATGACCGGGCTCACGCCGTCGCAGGTGCTGCCGGTGCTGCGCGCCTCGGGCCCGGGCCGAAGGTCGTCGGGCCCGAGCGGTTCGCGCCCGGCGGCCTGCTCGCTTCCGGCCTACGCGCGGTGGGCCTAGGCGCGCCCGGCCTACCCGCGGTGGGCCACGTAGATCGACATCGAACCGGTGACCGTCGCGACCGTCTCGGCCTCGCGCACGCCGTGGAACCCGGCCTCGGCGATCAGCCGCGGCAGGATGCCGTCCGCGTTCGGCTGGGTGTCCTCCTTGCCGTCCGCCAACTGCACGATGCGGAAGGCCAGGCGCATGGCCGTCGTGCGCTGGCGCCCGTAGTCGGCGATCACCAGCTTGCCGCCGGGGCGCAGCGCCGCGTGCACGGACGCGAGGACGGCCCGCTTCATGGGGACGGGGCACTGGTGCAGGACGAGGCTGGAGACGACGGTGTCGGCGGCCCCGGTGCCGACCAGATCGGCGACGGCGTCGCCCATGCCGGTCAGCCACTCGGGGCCGGGGCCGGGGACGGGCGCGGGGCCGGAGCCGGGGCCGGTGGTGGAGCCGGTGGCGGCGGCCTTGCGGCGGGCCAGTTCGAGCGTGCCCGGGTCGGGATCGACGCCGATGACGCGGGCACGCGGCTCGACGCGGTTGAGGAGCAGCGCCAGCGAGCCGGTGCCGCAGCCGACGTCGACGATCACGTCCTCGGGGCGCGGGGCCGCGTGCATGGCGAGCAGGCTGCGCCAGAGGCGTTCGCGGGTGAGGGAGACGATGGGGTCGTAGAGGCGCAGCGGGACGAGGCGGCCGGCGGCGGGGGTGAAGGCGCGATCGGTCATGAGGGCCAGGCTCGGGGGCGGTCGCCGTGAGGTCTTGAACGAATCGCTCGCCCACCACGCCGGCAGCGCGGGGGAGCGGCCGCCGCGGGTCAGCGGCGCCGGCCCGCGTAGGCGGGGGAGACCAGCGCGATCAGCACCGCGGCCACGCCGACCTGGAGCAGGTGCCGGATCCAGTCGATCCCGCCGGTGTGCCGCACTCCGAAGTACGAGGCGGCGGCATTGCCGAGCACCGCTCCGGCCGCGCCGACCAGGATGGTCAGCCACAGGGGCACGGGCTGGCGGCCGGGCAGCACGAGCTTCGCCAGCAGGCCTACCACCAGTCCCGCGACCAGGGCCCACAGAATCGTCATGGTCTCTCCTTCGGGTCGTTGTCGTTCTTCGTCGTTCTTCGCCAACGCCCGCCGTCTGCCCCGTCCTTGGGACGTCATGCCCGTCGCCCTGAGTTTCGGGCCGGGGGGTTTGGCCGGCCGGATCGGGGTCACACGAGGAACGGGTCGGCAGGGAACGGCCCGGACGGCACGGCCTCCTCCCCTCGGGGCCGCCGTTCGGGCCGCCGCCGACAGTTCAGAGCCCGGCCACCGTGACGACCGCACCCGGCGGCCGGGCGGCCCGTGCGTCCCGGGGGACGCACGGGCCCGTTGGACGGTCAGCCGAGGGCGTCCAGGTGCCGGTGGAGTTCCTTGTGTCCCGCCGCGTCGGGGTGCAGGCCGTCGACGAGCAGGTGGGGCTGGTCGCGGAGCGGCTCCCACAGGTCGAGGAAGTCGATGTGGTGGTCCGCGCACCAGGCCCGCAGGGCCGTGCGCAGGGCGAGCGCCCGGTCCGTGGTGAAGCGCAGGCCCTCGTAGTCGCCGGTGCGGGTCTCGTCGAGCCAGACCGGCCCGACGACGACCAGGCGGGCGTTGTGCCGCCGGGCGGTCGCGGCCAGCGAGTCGAGGTGGCCGGTGAGGTGGGCGAGCCCGTCGTGGCCGTCTCCCGGCGCGGCGAGCGGCACGGCGGAGTCGTTGATCCCCGCCGCCACGATCAGCGTGTCCGGGTGACGGGGAGGTAGGAGCGCGGGGGTCTGCGCGCTGACGTCCGCCAGGGTGCTGCCGGGGACGGCGAGGTTGAAGACCCGGTTCTGGGTCTCGTTCGCCGCGATGTGGGCCGCCGCCAGGTGCCCGGTCCAGCCGCCCTGGGGGTCGCAGCGCCCGTAGGCGATGCTGTCGCCGACGATGACGATGCGTGCCGCCGAGCGCAGCGGGTTCGCGTCCAGGTAGGCCCAGGCGGTCTCGCCCGAGGTGAGCAGGACCTGTCGCCGGGCGTAGTCGGCGACCTCGTACGCGTCGGCCGCGGCCAGCTCCTCGTCGGTCAGCCGCAGGACGGCGCCCTCGACCGTGCTGCCGAGCCTGCGTTCCAGGGTCAGGTGCACGTCCTGGCCGCTGGTGGCGATGACGGCCTCGTCGGTGATGGCGAGGGGCCTGGTCGCGTACCCGGCCAGGGCGGCCGGGGTGGTAGCGACGGTGCGCCCGAAGAGGGCGGTCTGGACCTGCCGGTCCAGCAGCGTGCCGAAGGAGAACAGGAGGTGGGGCTGGGACTCGGTCACCGTGACGCCGTGGCCTTTCACTTCTTTCGGAATGATCAACTCACTGTAGGCGGCCTGCCCGGCGGCTCGCACGCCCCCAGTTCTCGCGGGGGCGGGAGCGTGCCCGTCAGCCGTGGTCGAGGGCGTTCGGCAGCCCCTGCCGGTAGCGGACCTCGTCCTGCTGCTGGAGGGCGGCCAGCTCCGGCGGCTGGTACAGCGGCCACACGGTGCAGCGCGGGGTCGGTGAACCGTCGGCGTCCAGCAGGGCGTTGACCGCGCGGCGGGCGGATTCGTTGGCGCCCTCCATGGTGGCCAGGTCGATGTCGGTGGCGACGTAGTCGCCGGCCAGGAACAGGTTGGGTACGGCGGTCGCGGCGGCGGGGCGGTGGTCCAGGGTGCCCGCCGGGTGGACGAGCAGCTGCTCGCGGTTGGCCGGGGCGGGGCCGCCGAGGCCGGTGACGGCCGGGTCCATGAACCAGCCGACCAGGTCCGCGTCGTCCAGGACGGTCCGGCCGCCGGTGTTGAGGGATTCCTTGAGCTGGGCCCAGGTCTCGCGCACCACCTCCTCGCGCGAGCACTTGAGCGCGGGCCTGCCGTACAGGATCCCCGGCGCGTCCCACTGCGAGACGATCGCCGAGAGGCACTCGGCCGCCTGCCCGTCGCCGTAGTCGCGGCGGAAGTCCCGGCCGGGCCAGAACTGGGCCTGGCCGATGCAGGTGACGGCCCAGGGCGAGTCGACCAGGTCGACGTGGCCGTGCACGATCGGGGTGCGGCCACGCAGGTAGAACTGGACGCCGACCATCCAGTCGGTGCGCAGCAGGTCGCAGCGTGCGAGCTGGGGGTCGGCGGCGCGCAGGCCGGGGCCCCAGGTGGCCCGGGCGTGCTCGACGGGCATCGCGCTGACGTAGTGGTCGGCGACCACGGGGGCGCCCGCGCCCCGCAGCCGGACACCGCTGATCCGGCCGTCCCGGTACAGCAACTCCTCGACCTCGGTGTCGAGTTCGAACCGGACGCCGAGGGCGCGCAGCCGCTCCTCCCAGGGGTCGATCCAGGCCTCGCTGGTCGGGGCGTTGAGGACGCGGTCCGGTTCGCCGTCGTTGCCCCGGCCCAGGACGTTGTAGACGAAGGCCTGGAGGACCCGGGCGACGGTGCGGGTGCTGGCCTCCTCGGCCTTGGTCGCGACGATGTTGCGGGTGATGCCGACGCCCAGCAGGCGCTGGTAGTCGTACGACATCTCGCCGGCCCGGATGAACCGCCACCACGGGACGTGCTCCCACTGCTCGCGGCGGCGCGGTTCACAGCTGGTGAAGTGGACCAGCAGCCGGTTGACGAAGTAGGCCACCTCGGTGGCCGGCAGGTGCAGTGCGGTGTCCAGCAGGCCCGTCAGCGTCTGGAGCAGCGCGTCGGGCGTCAGCTCGCCGAGCGCCGGGGGAGCGGTCACGGTGCGGAACGGCAGCCGCAGCGCGGGGCGGTCGCCGGAGCGGGGGAACAGCTCCTCGGTCGCGTTCACCAGGTTGTCGTGGACGGTGCTCGCTCCGGTTGCGCCGGCCGACCCGCCCGGCAGCGGGATCCGGCGCAGGGTGTCCGGCAGGTTGCGGTAGAAGCCCGGGAAGAAGCGGAAGCCGTGCTCGCCCGGCAGCGGGCGCCGGCCGCCCCGGGCCGTGCCGGGCACGGCCATGCTGCGGGCCTTGCCGCCGAGCACGTCGTTGCGCTCGTACACCGTCACCCGGTAGCCGCGCTCGGCCAGCTCGTGCGCCGCGCTCAGCCCGGCGACCCCGCCGCCGAGTACGGCGACCCGCCGCCCCGCCCGCCCGTCGGGCCGGTCCGGGGCGGGGCGGTCCGGCGCCGGTCGTTCCGCCGCCCGGGCCGGTGCGGTGGCGGTGAGGGTGAGGCCGGTGGCGGCCCCGGCGGCCGTGGTGAGCAGGGCGCGCCGGGTGGGGGCGGCCGTGGTGGTCGTTCGCATGCCCGGTCAACGAGCCCGCGCGAGTGCCGGGTACGGCCGGGCCCGTGGTGATGCCCGGGCCCGGCTCCACGCCGGGACCGCCATGACCCCGGGGGCGGTTCAGGCCCGCAGGGTGTCGCCCGGGGCCTGTCCGTAGGCGGTGCGGTAGAGGCCGGCGAAGTGTCCCTGGTGGGCGAAGCCCCAGCGCATGGCGATGCCGGTGACGGTGGCGGTGGCCGGGTCGGCGGCGAGCAGGTCCCGATGGGCCGCGTCCAGGCGGACCAGGCGGAGGTGGCCGAGCGGCGTGGTGCCGAGGTGGCGGCGGAAGGCGTACTGGAGGGCCCTCGGGGTGACGAAGGCGGCCCCGGAGATGTCCGCGAGGGTGACGTCCCGCTCGGCGTTCGCCTCGATGTAGGCGATCGCCCGGCGCAGGGTGGCCGGGGTGGCGTCGGTCCGGTCGGCGGGCACCGGATCCGTGCGGCCGGTGTGGGGCAGGGCCGCCAGGGTGGCGGCGGCGAGGTGCTGGGCGGCGGACGCGACCAGCAGTTCGCTGGCGCAGGCGGCCGGATTGCCCAGGACGTGGTCGCGTACGTAGGCGACCACCGCGCCGAGTTGCCGGTTGGAGGCCTCGTCGACCGGCCGGAGCCCGGTCAGCCGCACCGGGCCCCGGCCGTCGGCGCCCACTGGGTCGACGGCCTCCAGCAGGCTGCTGTCGAACATGGCGATGGTGTAGCGGGCCGTCCGGACCTCGCCCCGGTACGGGGCGTCCGGCGGGGCGACCAGGAAGGTCTCGCCGGGGCCGAACACCGTTTCCCCGCCCGGCCCGGTGCGGTCGGCGAGGGTCCCGGTGTGCATGCTGATCAGGCAGACCCGGCCGAGGCTGTCCGCGGTGTAGGCCAGGTCGTAGCCGAAGGACAGCCGGTCCACGCTCAGCGACCCGACCGAGCGGCGGCTGATGCTGGTCCGGGCGTCCGCCACCGACTTGCCGATCCGCATCGGCGTGTAGGCCGTGGACAGGAACTCCTCCGTGGCCTCCCTGCTCGCGCTGTCGAACGACAACGACTCGACCATCCCCACCACCCGTCGTCGGCGCGGCAGCCCCGAGCTGCGCGGTCGGTGCCGACGCTACGCGCCGGGCGGCGGGACGCAAAGCCGGGCCGTCGCGCTCCTGGCCGGGCCCGTTTCGTTTCCGGCGCTGTCCGGGGTCCGCTGCTTCGCTCCCGCAGCTGCGGGTGGAACGGACGGTGGAACAGGGTGGGATCGGTGCCCTCCCCCCCGGGCGCCGAGTGCCCATCGGGAAGGATCGCCATGACCGTGCGCAGGGCACAGCAGGCCCGGCCGCCGAGCTCCGGCGCCGACCTGTCCGGACAGCTCGCGGAGCTCGTGGCGGAGGCCGAACGACAGTTCCAGGAAGGGCTGTTGGCGTTCACCGCGCAGGACGCGGCGCTGGCCCGGAGGATCGCCGACGACCTCGTCCGGGCCGTCGGCACCGCTGCCGGGCAGGAGCGGTTGCCGGTGATCGACCGGCTGGAGGACGTCCGTGAAGCGCTCGCCGTGATCGCCGTCGGCATCGCCCGCACCCACGGCCAGCTGGCCTGGTTCCTCGCCCGGGCCAGTACCGTGCTGACTCCGGTGCTGGCCTGGCGGTCGCTGCCCGCGGACCGGCAGCGGTCCTTCGGCACCGTCGTGCCCGGTATCGGCGAACTGGCCGACGCCGAGACCGCCGTCCGTCGGCTGGCTGCGGGGCTCACCCGGGTCGGCACGGCGGGCGTCGCTCCGCAGCCCGGCCCGAAGGTGGGTCCGGACGGCGTGGGTCCGGACGGCGTGGGTCCGGACGGCGTGGTGCCGGACAGGGTGGTGCCGGACGAACCGGCGTCGGACGGCCGGGTGCCGGGCAGTCTGGCGCCGGACGCGGTCGCGTGACGTCGGCGGGCGGCCCGTCCGGCTGATTCAGAGATAGATGATTCGGGCACCCGCCCAACCGTCCGACCACGGCCACTCAGGAAGGGGCGCTGATCATGACCACGCGTGACGACCACCGGACCCAGCCGGACGAACCGGCGGAGGAGCGGTTCGCCGAAGAACGTTCGATCACGGCCCCCACCCCGGCCGACGTCCGGGAGAAGGCGGCCGGGCCGGTCGGGGACCGGGAGCGGTCCGCCGAGGAGCGTTCGATCATCGCCCCGACCCCCGCTGACGTCCGGCGCAGGGCCGAAGGGCAGCACGATGCCGACGAGGGTGCACCGGAGCCGCCCGGAGCGGACGCCGTGTCGCCCTGACGAGCCGCCGCCGACTCCCGCTCCGGCATCCGTCCGGCATCCGCCGCCGGACGGATGCCGGACGTGCGCATGCGGGGAATGTTCGCGGGAGCAGTGCGCAACGGGCGCGGAATCCATGGCGATCCGGGGCGGTGGACCGGCCCGGAGAGGGTAGCCGAGCGCTGCCGCCGTCGGGTGCTCAACGCCGTGACGGACGACCCCGAACCCCTCGGTCACCGAATGGAGAGCTGTCCGCATGTCCGTCGCCACCTGCCGCCCCACCGCCGTCACCCTGCCCGAGGGCCCTTTTCCGCACGTCTCGTTGGAAGCGCATCTCCGGTTCGACGCCTCGCTCCCGTACGCGATCTGCCTGGCCTTCCCGCCGGTCGACGACGGGGACGAGGAGGTCCGCTGGTTCTTCGCCCGGGAGCTGCTGCACGAGGGGCAGCACGCGCCGGCCGGGCACGGGGACGTGACCGTCGCCCCCGGGCCGCGGGGGCGGACCCTGGTGACGCTGCGCAGCCGTGAGGGCAGGGCCGTCATCAGCGTGCCCTCGGAGGCGGTGACCGCGTTCCTCCTCGACGCCTTCGCCCTGGTGCCGGCCGGCCGCGAGTCCGAGCACCTGGACGTCGACGCCGTCCTCGCGCGGCTGCTCCCCTGACCCCGAGCGGGCCGACCGTGCGGGGATGACCGTGCGGGGCCGACCGTGCCGGCACGACCGCGCATGGGCCGGGTCGGACGGGGTAGCCGGAAGGGCCGGGCACGACGGCAACCGGACGGAGCGGAGCACACACATGACCGCACCAGCGATCACGGCCGCAGCCGGCGTAGCCCCCTGGCCGGCCGTCCTGCTGCTGTCCCTGCTCGTCGCCGCGCTGCTCATCGGAGCCTTCGCCTGGTGCGGCCACCGTCTGGCCCGCCGTCGCCGGTTGCGGACGGAGCGGGGGGCCGCCCGCGCGGAGATCTGGCACACTCCCGACGGCACCGGCCCGCGCGGGCTCGGGCAGCGGCCCGACGAGCGCCCTCCGGGCCGGTGAGGGCGCCCGGCGACCGGAGGAGCGGCAGACGGGCCGGGCCGGTTCGTGGGCGGACGTCCTCCGGCGCACCTCGGCCGGGCCTCAGCGCCGGTGGCGGCCCCGGGGCCGGGCGGGCGCGGGGGAGGGCCGCGCCGGGAGGAAGAGGCGGGCCGCCTCCCGGCCCAGGTTGACGCCGATGGCGAGGGACAGCGCGGTGGCGGTGGCGTGCCCGAGGCCGCTGAGCCCGGCCTCCGGTTCGCCGCGGACGAAGGCGAGCAGCCCGAAGTACAGCAGCGAACCGGGCAGCAGCGACCCCAGGGCCGCCGTGACGTACGGCAGCACCGAGCTGCCCCGGTGGCGGGCCATCAGCTGGCCGGACAGGCCGACCAGGACGGCGGCCAGTCCGGTGGCCATGATCGGCTCCGCGCCCGCGTCGGCCAGCACGGAGTATGTGGTCCAGCCCGCGGCGCTGTTGACCAGGACGGCCGGCAGGGTGGCCGGCTCGGTGTTGAGCAGCACCGCGAAGGTCAGCGCGAGCAGGACGGCGGCCGCGAGTTGCAGCGGCGGGTTGGCGGGGGCGGCCGGGTCGCTCTGGGCGGCCAGGTCGGCGCCGTTGTTGACCCCGATGTACAGCACGGTCATCACCCCGACGACCACGCCCGCCAGGAGGTACAGCACCTCCAGCAGCCGGGCGGCGGCGGTGAGGTAGAAGCCCGCGAGGCCGTCCTGCACGGCCGCGACCATCGGCCAGCCGGGCAGCAGCGCGTACAGCCCGCCGGTGATCACCACCGAGCCGCGCAGCTGCAGGTGGTTGAAGGACATCAGGATGCCGACCACCGCGGCCGGGGTCGCGGCGGCCGCGATCCGGTAGAACTCCGGCAGGTCGTGCCGTTCGACCCGGGCGGCCAGCAGACCGCCCACCATGGTGGTGACCACGGCGCTCACGAACACCAGCCAGGCCCGGGCGTCGGCCCGGCCGCCGACCAGCAGGGTGGCGACGCCGGCCAGCAGTCCGGAGGAGAGCACCAGGACCCAGGCCGGGTAGTGGCGGCAGTGCCGGCGCACGGCGCGCAGTCGTCGGTGGGCGTCGTCCACGGCGAGCCCGCCCGCGGTGATCTCGGTGACCAGCCGGAACAGCGCGGCCAGCCCGGCGTAGTCCCCGGTGGGGCGGCGGACGAAGCGCTCGGCCGTCACCGGCGGGTCGCCCTGCCCCGGTAGGTAGGAGATCGCGACCCGGGTGAAGGCGACCTGGGGGTCGCAGGGACGGACCCGGTACGTTCGCGCCACGGCGAGCATGGCCGCTTCGACGTCCTCGGCGCCCTCACCGCAGGTCAGCATCAACTCGCCGACCAGCAGGGTCAGTCCGAGCACGGCGGCGACCACGGCGGGCCCCGGATCGGCCGCACCCTCGTCCTCCTCCTCGCCGTGCCCGGCCGCCGGGTGGGCGGAGTTCGGCGAACGCAGCAGCGGCAGCATCTGCTCCGGCCAGCGGACCGCGCCGCCCGCGGGCCGGGGCGGTCTTCCGGAGAGGGGATCGCCCTCCTCCGTTGCGCCCGGTCCGCCCTGCGGCGGCACCCGCGGCCCGTCCGGCGCGCTCGGCCCGCCCGTGTCGGCCCGCGCACCGCTCTCCTCGTGTTCCGGCATCGTCGCTCCCTGACCACCCCCCAGATTCGGCTACTTTCGGCTTCCATTCGACTACCCAAGGCCATCACTTCGTGAACGTCACACCCGGAGTGCGGAAAGATCCGCGCGCCCTGACGGAGTCGGCTGTCGGGTGGGTGCCCGGGCATGTCGCGAACCGGGGCATTCTTTCGCGATCCGGGGGCAGAAGGCCGGGCACACAACCCCGACCGAGGAGGCCGGACATGCTCCCGCTGCTGTTGGTGCTTCTGCTCGCACTGATCCTGTTCGGTGCCGGCTTCGCTCTCAAGGTGCTCTGGTGGGCAGCCGTCATCGTGCTGGTCGTCTGGTTGCTCGGCTTCGTCGCCCGAGGGACCTCGTCGACCGGCGCGCGGGGCCGTTGGTACCGCTGGTAGCCGCTCACGGAGCGGCCGGCGGCGGTCGGCCGCTCCGCGCCGAGGGGCCGTCCGGTCGGGCGGCCCCGTTGTCCTTGCGCCCAGGCGGGCGGGCCCGCAGCGGCTCCCGTGCGACGGTATGACGGGACCTCCGGTACCCCCGCCCGACGGGGTGGTGCGCCCCGGTCGCGTGGAGGTCCGGTGGAGGGCCGGGCCGGCGTCTCCGGCGGCTTCTCCCGGCCTGGTGGCGGCCGTTCCCGGCGGAACGGCCGCTGGGGTAGCCTCCGTCGGGGTACCCACCGCACCCGGAGCGCGGACCGGCCACGTCCGGTCCGCCCGGCGGTGTTCACGACCGGATGCCGGGCCGAGGCCCCGCGTTCTACGGAGGCGACGTTCGATGGCTGTCCCGACCACGACCGACGGCCCACGGCAGCGCCCAGCGGGCGAGCCGGAGACGGCATTGGTGAACGAGCCCGAACTGCGCCAGCTGCTCGCCGGGTTGACGGCCGTCCGGGACGGTGACTTCAGCACGAAGCTGCCCGACGACGAGCACGGGTTGCTGGGCGAGATCGCCTCGGTGTTCAACGGGATGGTCGACCAGCTGTCGCACTTCACCTCGGAGGTGACCCGGGTCGCCCGGGAGGTCGGCACCGAGGGCCGGCTCGGCGGGCAGGCCAAGGTGCCGGGCGTGTCGGGCACCTGGGCGGACCTCACCGACTCGGTCAACGCGATGGCCGGCAATCTCACCTTCCAGGTGCGCGGGATCGCCCAGGTGACCACGGCGGTGGCCCGCGGCGACCTCACGCAGAAGATCGAGGTCGACGCCCGGGGCGAGATCCTGGAGTTGAAGAACACCGTCAACACGATGGTCGACCAGCTCTCCTCCTTCGCCGGGGAGGTGACCCGGGTGGCCCGGGAGGTCGGCACCGAGGGCCGGCTCGGCGGGCAGGCCAAGGTCGAGGGCGTCTCGGGGACGTGGCGGGACCTCACCGACTCGGTGAACTCCATGGCGGGCAACCTCACCGGCCAGGTCCGTGCGATCGCCCAGGTGGCCACCGCGGTGGCCGAGGGCGACCTCTCGCAGAAGATCACCGTCACCGCGCGCGGGGAGATCCTGGAGTTGAAGGAGACCATCAACACGATGGTCGACCAGCTCTCCTCCTTCGCCGACGAGGTGACCCGGGTGGCCCGGGAGGTCGGCACCGAGGGCCGGCTCGGCGGGCAGGCCAAGGTCGGGGGCGTCTCCGGCACCTGGAAGCGGCTCACCGAGAACGTCAACGAGCTGGCGGGCAACCTGACCCGGCAGGTCCGGGCGATCGCCGAGGTCACCAGCGCCGTCGCGGCCGGCGACCTGACCCGCTCGATCACCGTGGATGCCTCCGGCGAGGTCGCCGACCTCAAGGACAACGTCAACTTCATGGTCGAGTCGCTGCGCGAGACGACCCGCGCCAACGAGGAACAGGACTGGTTGAAGACCAACCTGGCCCGGTTCTCCGCGCTGATGCAGGGCCGACGCGACCTGGGCGTCGTCGCCGAGTCCGTGATGGACGAACTCGCCCCGCTGGTCGGCGCCCAGTGCGGCGCGTTCTACCTCGCCGAGGACGGCGGCGGGGGGACGGTGCTCCAACTGGTCGGCTCCTACGCGTTCCCCGACGGCGAGCGGCCCACCCGCTTCCGGCTGGGCGAGTCCTTCGTCGGCCAGGCGGCGCGCAGCCGGCGGACCATCGCGGTGGGCGCCCTGCCGCCCGGCTACCTGGCCGCCTCCTCCGGCCTCGGCCGCACCGAGTCGCTGTCGCTCATCGTGCTGCCGATCGTGGTCGAGGGGCAGGTCCTCGGCGTCATCGAGCTGGCCTCCGTACTGCCGTTCACCCAGGTCCACCGGGACTTCCTGGACCAGCTGATGGAGACCATCGGCGTCAACGTGAACACCATCATCGCCAACGCCCGGACGGACGAGCTGCTCGGCGAGTCCCAGCGGCTCACCGCCGAACTCCAGGCCCGGTCGGCCGAGTTGCAGGCCCGGCAGGAGGAGCTCCAGTTCTCCAACGCCGAACTGGAGGACAAGGCGGAGCTGCTGGCCGCCCAGAACCGGGACATCGAGACCAAGAACCTGGAGATCGAGCAGGCCCGCCAGGAGCTGGAGGAGCGTGCCCACCAGCTGACCCTCGCCTCGAAGTACAAGTCCGAGTTCCTCGCCAACATGAGCCACGAACTGCGGACCCCGCTCAACAGCCTGCTGATCCTCGCCCAGTTGCTGGCGCAGAACCCCACCCGCAACCTGAGCGCCAAGCAGGTCGAGTACGCCGGCATCATCCACTCGGCCGGCTCCGACCTGCTCCAGCTGATCAACGACATCCTCGACCTGTCCAAGGTCGAGGCCGGGAAGATGGACCTCAGCGTCGACGCGGTACCGCTGCAGACCCTGTTGGACTACGTCGAGGCCACCTTCCGCCCGATGACCGGGCAGAAGAACCTCGCCTTCGCGGTCCGCACCGCCAACGGGGTCCCCGGCGAACTGCGCACCGACGACTACCGCTTGCGGCAGGTGCTGCGCAACCTGCTGTCCAACGCCGTCAAGTTCACCGAGCACGGCCGGGTCGAGCTGCGGATCGAGCCCGCCACCGCGGCCGAACTCCCAGACGGCGTACGGCGCGGCGTGCCGGTGCTCGCCTTCCGGGTCACCGACTCGGGGATCGGCATCGCGCCCCAGCACCTGGAGACCGTGTTCGGGGCCTTCCAGCAGGCCGACGGCACCACCAGCCGCAAGTACGGCGGAACCGGCCTCGGACTGTCCATCAGCCGGGAGATCGCCTACCTGCTCGGCGGCGCGATCACCGTCGAGAGCAGCCTGGGCCGGGGCAGCGTCTTCACCCTCTACCTGCCCGTGGTCCACGCGGAGGTCGCCGTCCCCGAGGCCCCGACGGCGGCCGTGGAGCCGAACGACGGCGTCTGCGCACGGCCCGCCGCGGACCAGGCCCACGAACCGGCCGACCGCTCGTCCGCGGGCCGGCCGCGTCGGCTCCTGGTGGTCGAGGGGCGGCCCAGCGGGCTGCTGACCCTGGTGGCGGAGAACGCCGTCGCCGACCTCGCCCGCTACTCCGCCGGGCACCGGGAGGTCGAGATCATCACCGCCGTCGGTGCCCAGGAAGCCGCCACCGCGCTGGCCACCGCCCCCTGCCACTGCGTCGTCCTGGAACTGGACCTACCGGACGGCACGGCAGCGACCCTGCTGTCCGAGATGGAGGGCGACCCGGCGCTGCACACCGTGCCGGTGCTGGCGCACAACAACCGGAGCGTCGCCGTCCAGCACCCGGACGCGGTCACCCGCCCAGGCGGGCGACCGCTGGAACTGCTCGCCAGCCTCGACGAACTGCGCGAGCGGATCGCCCTCCACATGAGCGCCGACCACCCCGGCGGCGCGCTCCCGTCGGTCCGCGACGGGGACCGGGTCCAGGCCTGGAGCCCCGCCACCGGGCCGGCCCTCGCCGGGCGTACGGCGCTGGTGGTCGACGACGACGACCGCAACCTGTACGCGATCACCAGCATCCTGGAACTGCACGGGATGCGGGTCCTCCAGGCCGAGAACGGGCGCGCCGCCCTGGAGTCGCTGACCGCCCACCCCGGCATCGACGTCATCCTGATGGACGTGATGATGCCCGAGATGGACGGGTACACGGCCACCGCGGCGATCCGCGCGATGCCCGAGCACGAGGGGCTGCCGATCATCGCCGTGACCGCCAAGGCGATGCTCGGCGACCGGGAGAAGAGCCTGGCCGCAGGGGCGAGCGACTACATCACCAAGCCGGTGGACGCGGACGAGGTGATCAACCGGATCACCCACCACCTCACCCGGTAGCCGCCGTCCGGAGTCGCCGTCCGGAGCCGCCGTCCACGACCCAGGAGCCCACCACCGTGCAGCACCCACCGGAGCAGCCCGCAGCCGATCGCGCTCGGGCGGCGGACCCGGCCACCGTCCTGCCCAGGGTCGGCGCCCAGCGCACCCCGGCCGGTCCGCAGCCGGTCGGCGACGCAGCCCCGCCCGGCGAGGCGTCCCCGTCGTACGGTCCGGAACCGACGGCCCGCCCGGCAGCCCCGGGCGGCCCGGACCCGGACCCGGACCCGGACCCGGACCCGGACCCGACGGCGACCGCCATGGGCCGGCTCGCCAGCACGGTGGAGTGGCTGCGCCGGGAACTCGACCAGGCCCAGGCCGACTCGGCGGGCCGCGCCGTGGTCGAGCTGGCCGTCGGCGTCCTGGTGGAACGGCTGCGCTGCGGCCCCACCGAGGCCGCCCGCCAGCTGGAGGGCCTCGCCGAGCAGGCCGGGGTGACCACCCTGGCGCTGGCCGCCGACCTGGTCAACCAGGTCGCGGCCGACCGGATCTCCGCACTCGCCCGTGACTTCGTCGCCGGTACGGCCGTCCGTACCACGGGCCCGGTCGCCCGCCGGCTGCGCAGCATCGAGGCCGACACTGTCGCGGGCGGCGACGCCGAGAGCGCGGCCCGCTCCATGCTGGAGCACGCCCTGCGGCCGCTCGGCGTGGCCGCGGTGGCCGTCTGGGCCGCCCATCCCGACCTCTCGCTCTCCCTCGCGGGCAGCGCCGGGTTCCAGCCGGAGGAGGCCCGCCGCTGGCGCCACGTACCCCCGGGCGTGCCCACGCCGGCCCGCCGGGCGCTGGACGAACGAGGCACCGTCGCCTACCCCGTGCTCGCCGACGCCTCGCTGCCCTCGATCGGCCAGCACGACGTCCGCGGCGGTCGGCTGGCCGTGCCGGCCGGGGTCGGCGGCCGGCTGATCGGCGTGCTGGAGCTCTGCTGGAACGAGGAACTCCCCGAGCGCTCCCAGCCCCTGCAACGGCAGTTCGAGGCGCTCGCCGAGGTGGCCGCCGCCACCCTGGAGTCCTGGGACGGACGGGAGTTCTCCGCCAGCGATCCCGCGGACGCCCAGTTCGACGAACTGCGGCAGCTGGCCGACGGACTGTTCGACCCCTGCCTGGTCCTGCGGCTCGCCCCGGACCACGACGGACTCCCGCCCCGGTTCGTGATCCGGCACGTCAACCCGTCCTTCGCGGACTTCGCCGGCCGGCCGACGGTGGCCATCGTGGGTCGCCGACTGCTGGAGGCCTACCCGCTGGCGGCCGCACCGGGCGGTCTGGCCGAGATGGTCGAGCACGTCTTCGCCACCGGCGAGCCCTTCCGTACCCAGGACATGCGGCTGGCCGCCCTGGTCGACGGGGTGCCGCTGACCGCCCGGGCCCAGGTGGGCATCAGCCGGCACGGCACCCACCTGGTGGTCGTCTGGCGGCTCGACGACGGTACCCCGCGGGTCGCCCGACTGCTCCAGCACGCCCAACGCCTCGGCCGCATCGGCGGCTTCGAGGAGAACCTGGCGACCCGTCGGATCGACTGGAACGAAACCCTGTTCGAGCTGCACGGGCTCGCGCCGACCGACCGGCCGATCGCCCTCGACCAGCTCGCCGAGCACGCCCACCCGGACGACCGGCAGACCATCGGCCGCTTCCTGCGGACGCTGCTGCACCACCGGCGGCCCGCCTCCACCGCCTTCCGCCTCCAGCGCGCCGACGGGGTCACCCGGCACATCCGGGTGGTGGCGGAACCGGTGCACGACCCGGACAGCGGACTGCGCGTGGTCCGCGGCGCCTACCAGGACATCTCCGCCCAGCACTGGACCGAGGTCGCCCTGGCCGCCACCCGCGACCAGCTCGCCCAGAGCGAGCAGCAGGCCGCCGAGCGCAGCCGCCTCGCCCTCCAGCTCCAGCACGCCATCATGCCGCCCGCCCGGGGGCCGCTGGACCTTCACGACCTGCACGTGGCGGTGCGCTACCGCCCCGCCGAGAAGGACCACCTGGTCGGCGGCGACTGGTACGACGCCCTCGTGCTGCCCACCGGCGACGTCCTGATCTGCGTCGGCGACGTCGCCGGGCACGGCATCGAGGCAGCCACCGGCATGGTCGCGTTGCGCAACGCCCTGCGCGGCCTGGCCGCTACCGGTGCCGGACCGGGCCAACTGCTCAACTGGCTGAACAGCGTGACCCACCACCTCACGGACAACGTGACCGCCACCGCCGTCTGCGGGCTCTACGAACCCGCCACCCGGCGGCTGCGCTGGGCCCGCGCTGGCCACCCGCCACCGGTCCTGCTGCGCGAGGGCCGGGCGCGGACCCTCCCGCAGCTCGGCGGGATCCTGCTCGGCGCCGTCGACCAGGCGGACTACCAGGAGGAGGAGATCGTGCTCCGGCCCGGGGACACCCTGGTGATGTACACCGACGGGCTGATCGAGCGCCGCGACGAGTCCCTCCAGGCGTCGCTGAGCAACCTGACGACCCTCGCCGAGCGGGCGCACCGGCTGGCCGCCGAGGGTGGGGACGGCCTCGAGGGGCACCTGGACCACCTGTTGCAGTACAGCGGTGCCGACACCGACGATGACACCTGCCTGGTCGGGGTGGCGGTCGGCTGACCCGGGCCGTCGCAGCGGCCGGAGGCTGACCCCGGTCGCAGGCCGAGGTCGTCGGCGGCTGACGTCGTCTCATCATGTGGACGGTTGTGCGGTTCTCCGACCGGAAACCGGCGGGCTGCCCGTAGGGTGGCGGGTGCAGCTGGTTCGCCCCGTCCGCCAGGCGGGGTGTCGTAAGAGGGAACCCGGTGACGCCTTTCAACTGGCCAGTCCGGGACTGCCCCGCAGCGGTGAGTGGGAACGACCGCCGTCATACGCACTGGGCCCGGTTCGGGTCTGGGAAGCGACGGCCAGTAGGTGCCGGTCCTCGAGGAGGACGGGCGGGCCCGCGAGTCCGAAGACCTGCCACTGCCCGGGTGCGACCGTTCGCGCCCGGCCATCCGGTGACCTCGAGGGCGGGTCGGCGACCACACCTGGCGGAGCCGTACCCGTGTGCGGGGGCCCGTCCGGTCCGTCGTCCCTTCGCGTCCTCGTCCCCGTCGCCGGGCACTTGAGGAACCAGACTCGCGAAGGAGAGTCCCTTGACCACGAAGTCCGCAGCCGCGGCGACCCTCGCCACCGCCCACGGCTACCCCCGCCAGGGGCGGGGCCGGGAGTTGAAGAAGGCGATCGAGGGGTACTGGAAGGGCGCCGTCACCGCCGAGGTGCTGCTGGCCACCGCCGCCGACCTGCGCCGGGGGAACTGGCAGCAGCTCGCCGACTCCGGCATCGAGGAGGTCCCGACCGGCGACTTCTCGCTCTACGACCACGTACTGGACACCACCGTGGCGGTCGGCGCGATCCCGCCGCGGCACCGGGCGGCGGTCGACGCCGACCCGCTGGACGGCTACTTCGCCATGGCGCGCGGCAACCAGGACGTCGCTCCGCTGGAGATGACCAAGTGGTTCGACACCAACTACCACTACCTCGTCCCGGAGCTGGGGCCGGATACCGCCTTCGCCGCGAACCCGGCCAAGGCCGTCGCCGAGCTCAAGGAGGCGCTCGCGCTCGGCCACGGCGCCCGTCCGGTGCTGGTCGGGCCGGTCAGCTACCTGCTGCTCGCCAAGCCGGCGCCGGGGGTGGCCCCCGACTTCCAGCCGATCACCCTGCTGGACCGGCTGCTGCCCGTCTACGCGGAACTGCTCGCGGCGCTCCGGGCCGCCGGCGCGGAGTGGGTGCAGCTGGACGAGCCCGCGCTGGTCCAGGACCGGACCCCGGCCGAGCTGAACTCCGCCGCCCGGGCCTACCGCGAGCTGGGCGCGCCGACCGAGCGCCCCAAGCTGCTGGTGGCGAGCTACTTCGACCGCCTCGGCGACGCCCTGGCGGTGCTGGCCAAGGCCCCGGTGGAGGGCCTGGCGCTGGACTTCACCGGACCGGCCGCCGCCAACCTGGCGGACCTCGCCGCCGTCGGCGGGCTGCCCGGCAAGCGCCTGGTCGCCGGGGTGATCGACGGCCGCAACATCTGGATCAACGACCTGGGCGCCTCGCTGGCCACCCTGGCCACCCTGCTCGGGCTCGCCGACCGGGTCGACGTCGCGCCCTCCTGCTCGCTGCTGCACGTGCCGATCGACGCCACCCTCGAACGCGACATCGACCCGCAGATCGCCCGCTGGCTCGCCTTCGCCAAGCAGAAGGCCACCGAGACCGCGCTGCTGGCCCGCGCCCTGCGCGAGGGCACCGGCGCGATCACCGCCGAACTCGCCGCCAACCGCGCCGACCTGGCCTCCCGCGCCACCTCGCCGATCACCCGCGACCCGGCCGTACGCGCCCGCACCGCGGCCGTCACCCCGGGCGACGCCCGGCGCGCCCAGCCCTACCCCGTACGGGCCGCGGCCCAGCGGGCCCGGCTCGCACTGCCGCTGCTGCCGACCACCACCATCGGCTCCTTCCCGCAGACCACCGAACTGCGCGTCGCCCGGGCCGACCTGACCGCCGGGCGGATCGACGCCGCCGCGTACCGGGAGCGGATGGAGGCGGAGGTCCGCGAGGTGGTCGCCTACCAGGAGAAGACCGGCCTGGACGTCCTGGTGCACGGCGAGCCCGAGCGCAACGACATGGTCCAGTACTTCGCCGAGCAGCTCACCGGCTACCTGGCCACCCGGCACGGCTGGGTGCAGTCCTACGGCACCCGCTACGTCCGGCCGCCGGTCCTGGCCGGGGACATCTCCCGCCCGCAGCCGATGACCGTCGACTGGTTCCGCTACGCCCAGGACCTGACCGACCGCCCGGTCAAGGGCATGCTGACCGGCCCGGTCACCATGCTCGCCTGGTCCTTCGTCCGCGACGACCAGCCGCTCGCCGAGACCGCCCGGCAGGTGGCCCTCGCCCTGCGCGACGAGGTCGCCGACCTGGAGGCCGCGGGCGCCGCCGTCGTCCAGGTCGACGAACCGGCCCTGCGCGAGACCCTGCCGCTGCGCGCCGCCGGCCGCCCGGCCTACCTGGACTGGGCCACCGAGGCCTTCCGGCTGGCCACCTCGGGCGTGCGCGCCGACACCCAGGTGCACACCCACATGTGCTACGCCGAGTTCGGCGCGATCATGACCGCGATCGACGAACTCGACGCCGACGTGATCTCCCTGGAGGCGACCCGTTCGCACATGGAGGTCGCCGGGGAACTGGCCTCCGCCGGGTACCCGCGCGAGGTCGGCCCGGGTGTCTGGGACATCCACTCCCCGCGGGTGCCGAGCACCGAGGAGGCCGTCGAGCTGCTGCGGGCCGGACTGGCGGCGATCCCCGCCGAGCGGCTCTGGGTCAACCCCGACTGCGGCCTCAAGACCCGCGGCTGGCCCGAGACCCGCGCCTCGCTGGAAAGCCTGGTCGCCGCCGCCCGCCGCCTGCGGGCCGAACTCGCGGGCTGATCGGGCGGGTTGATCAGATGGGCTGATCAGGCGGGCCGATCGGACGGGTTCGGGGGCGGGCGCGGCACGGCTGCCGGGCCCGCCCCCGTGGGGTGGTCAGCCCGCGCGCTGGGTGCGGGCCAGGGTGCTCGCCTCGGTGCGGCGGTCCGGGGAGGCCACGTCCACCGGGGTGCCGGCGCCCGCGCCGGGGCGTTCGGCCCAGCCGCGCAGGCGGTCGGCGAGCCGGTTCACCCGGCGGTCCTGCGGGCCGAGGGCGAGGTAGAACAGCGACTCGTCCACCTCGTCGTCGTCCCCGCCCCAGCGCACCACGCCCTGGCAGTCGGCGAGGATGTCGCGCAGCACCAGTTCCTGGTGGGCGAAGAGGCCGCCCTTGGCCGAGGCGCCGGGGCGGATGCGGACGGCGGTGCCGGAGGCGAGGTTCGACTCCGGCAGTGCCGTCCGCAGGCCGCCGATCTCCTGCCAGCCGAGCAGGTCGCCGTCGGGGAGTTCCTCCACCTCGTAGTGGAAGCGCCGGATCAGGTGGACGAGGATCTCCTCGACGTCGCCGATCCGGAGGTCGACCGAGAGCCCGGTGCCGGCGACCTGGCGGGTCCAGACGGTGGAGACGTGGTTGGCCTCCTTCTCGATCGTCCAGCCGTTGGCGCTGGTGGGGAGCTTCCGTTCGGTGAGTTCGGGGAGCCCGGGAGCCTGCGGCGGGGTGGTGCCCGGGGCGGCCGAGGCCGTGCCCGGGAGCAGGGCGGCCGTGGCCGCGGCCGCGCCGAGGACGGCGGCGCCCCGGACGGCGGTCCGTCGGGTGACGGTGCGCCGGGTGACGGTGGTCTGCACGTTTTCCAACTCTCTTTCTCCTACAGGACGACGATGAGCACGAAGGTGGGCACCAGGGTCAGCAGGACGCTGGTCGGCCAGTACACCGCGCGGCGGCCGTGCGGGGCGGTGCGGCGCCGCAGGGCGCGGTTGGCGAACCACCACAGGACGGCGGAGCCGAGCACCAGGGGGCCGGGCAGCAGCAGCCACGGCAGGACACCGTCGTTCTCCGTCGGCTCACGGCTGGTCCAACCGAGCGCGGCGAGCGGCCAGTTGGCGGCGAAGTAGTAGAGCAGCCAGACCGGGACGATGCCGGGCACCCCCAGCAGGAGGTTCACGACGGCGGCGGTGGGGGAGTAGTCCCGGGGCCGTTCGGCGTCCGCCGGGGCAGCGGAGCTCACTTGGTGCGGGAGAGCAGGTTGTAGCCCTCCAGGACGTTGTACAGGCCGATCAGCTCGCGGCCGTACTGCTGGGCGTCCTCGCCGAGGCCGTTGTACCGGGCGAGCAGGGCCTGGGTGTCGGCCGGGCCGGTGGTCAGGTCGGGGCGGGCGATCTTGAGCTGGTGGGCGTTGTAGACCGTCAGGTAGGCGACCGAGCGGATGTTGTAGGCCGGGTCCTGGAGCTTGTCCCAGACCTCCCGCAGGTTGGGCTCGGCCAGCGGGGAGCCGTTGATCAGGCCTTCCTTGAGGCAGTAGTTGCGGGCGGCCATGGCGACCCGGGCGAAGATCTGGCCCCAGCCCGTGCTGCAGTCCTCCAGGATCCCGTTGCGGACGCCGGCGTCGGAGACCGCGTCGAGCGGGTTCAGCTTGCGCAGCTCCCACAGGACGGGGGCCTGGATCAGGGCCTTGCGCAGCTTCAACTCGCGGGCCAGCGCGGTGAACAGCCAGTCCGCGCTGAGCACCAGGTCGTACGCCTTGGTGGTGGAGACCCCGCCGAGGGTGACCCAGTCGGAGTCCGTCCAGCCGGAGCCGCCGGTCTCCGGCACGCCGATCGAGGTGAGGTACTTCTGCACGTCGCGCAGCATCGGGTCGCGGTAGGCGGTCTTGTCCAGGTCCACGTCGAGCCCGGCGACGCTGGGCAGGCCCGGGTCGAAGTCGCCCTGGCCGGTGTCCCGGCCGGAGGCGATGTTGTTGTCGATCTCGATGGCGCCCGCGCCCGAGCCGACGGTGACGGTGGCGATCTGGTCGAAGGCCCAGTTGGTCGGCATCGGGTAGCCGAGGTTGCCGGAGAAGCCGCTGGACATGTCGGAGACGAAGCTGGTCTCCGCGTAGCCCGCGTCGGCGACCCGCTGGCAGACGTTGCGCGGGCCGTAGATCCCCACCCGGTACGGGGAGTTCTCGCTGATGGTGTGGTGGACGCCCCGGAAGTGCGGGACGATCTTGGCGGTGACCTCGCCGTCCATCGCGTCGTAGTCGACGGCGAAGTAGATGGTGGTGCCGGGCTTGAAGCCGTGGAAGCGCGCCCACTCGACCGCGCGGAAGGCGTCGTTGTTGCCCTGCTCGTAGCCGAAGTAGTCCGCCGACCGGCTCCAGGTCTGGTAGATCGGGAAGCAGCGCAGGCCGTACTGCTTGATGGTGGCCAGCTCGCCCGGCTGGATCTGCTTCTCCGGCAGGCTGGTGGTCGAGGCGTTGGAGAGGTACCTGCCGATGTACTGGTAGCCGGCGTCCTTGAGCGCCTGGGCGCGGGCCGGGGTGATCTTGGTGACGCCGTCGCAGGCCGTGCCCCGGCGGGTCTGGTCGCCGTAGGAGACCAGCAGCGAGGCCCAGGTCTGGAAGTCGCCCGTGCCGGTGACCGGCAGCTTCACGAAGGACTGGAAGGCCTCCACGCCGCTCTTCACGGTGGCGGTGAAGTCGCCGAGCGGGACGTCCCGCTTGTTGAGGATCATCGCCGCGGTGAACAGCGTCGGCCAGGTGCCGGTGGCGCCGACCGTGAGGGTGCGGCCCTTCAACCCCGCCTGGGTGCCGGGGCCGAAGGCGCCGTTCGCGGTGCCGTCGGCCATGCCCAGCTCGTACTGGATCGCCAGCAGCATGGACTTGGCGACGTCCCGGGAGTGGTGCCCGTCGCAGGGGATGACGAAGAAGTCCTTGCGGTTGACGTAGCGGCCGTTCAGCCACCGCTGGATGGCCCGGACGCCGTCCGTGCCGCCGTTGACGGTGACGTAGGCGTCCATGGTGAGCAGGCCCTTGACCACCTTGGGTTCGAGGGCGCCGCCCGGGAACACCGACTCCAGGCCCATGTGGGTCTTGAGCCTGCCGACCGCGGCCTTCACCCGGTCGTTGTACTTCCCGTCGATCTCGCCGCCGTCGTAGCCCTTGCAGTACAGGGCGGCCTGGAGGATACGGCAGAAGTTCGCGGACGGGACGGTCGACTCGTCGAGCCTCGGGTACTTGGCCTGGAGGGTCGAGAGGGTGGTCGGGCCGAAGGAGTTCGACAGCGCGGTGATGCCCATCTCGTACTGGAGCGCGCGGGTCAGCGCGTACATGGTCGGCCAGCCGGTGCGGCCGTCCTCCTCCAGCTTCGAGATGCCGAGCATGGCACCGCTGTTGTAGGTCGTGTTGATGAACTTCTGAGCCAGACGAACCATCTCGTCAGCCATGAGCTGTCTCCCGTGTTCCGGTGGAGCGCCGCCACCCCTCTCCGGGGCACGGGGGAGACCGCGGGGCGGCCGGGCGCGAGCAGGGCGGCACCTCCGCCACCGTGGCGGTCCGGTGGAACGAGGCCGGCGGTGATGCCCCCCCTGGAAACGGCCGCGGTCCCCCCGTTGCGGCACGGGGAGGAACTTTACCAGGGCTTTGGGGAGAATTGACCTGCTGTTTGGTTCTGCTCGGCTCGGCCTGGTTCGGCCCGGCGCGGCCCGGTGCTCTTCTCGGGCCCGGTGATCCGGGGTCAGGACGTCCGGTGGGGGTGGAAGCCGTGGCCGCTCTTGCGACCGAGGAGGCCGGCCTCGACCATCCGGGAGAGCAGTGGCGGCGGGGCGTAGAGGGGCTCCTTGTACTCGTCGTACAGGGAGCGGGCGATGGCCTCGACGGTGTCCAGGCCGATCAGGTCGGCGAGGGCGAGCGGGCCCATCGGGTGGGCGCAGCCGTGGACCATGCCGGCGTCGATGTCCTCCGGGGTGGCGTGGCCGGCCTCGGCCATCCGGATCGCGGACAGCAGGTAGGGCACCAGCAGGGCGTTGACGACGAAGCCGGCCCGGTCGCGCGAGTGGATGACGTGCTTGCCGAGGGCGTCCCGGGCGAAGGCCTCGACCCGGCGCAGGGCGGTGCGGTCGGTGTGCAGCGAGGAGACGAGTTCGACCAGCGGCATCACCGGCGCCGGGTTGAAGAAGTGCAGGCCGAGGACGTGCGAGGCGCGGCCGGTGGCGATGCCGAGGCGGGTGACCGGGATGGACGAGGTGTTGGTGGCGAGGATCGCCCCGTCGTCGACGAGGACCTTGTCGAGGGTGGTGAGCACCTCGGTCTTGGCGTGCTCGTCCTCGACGACGGCCTCGACGACGAGCTGGCGGTCCGCGAGCGCCGCCGGGTCGTCGGCGAACAGCAGGTGCGCCCAGGCGGACTCGCGCTCGGCCGGGTCGATCCGGCCGCGGTCGACGGCGCGGTGCAGGGAGCGGTCGATGCGGCCGCGGGCGGCCCGGAGCGCGGCCCGGTCCTTCTCGCAGACGACGGTGTCCAGGCCGGCGCGGGCGAAGACCTCGGCGATGCCCGCGCCCATCTGTCCGGCGCCGACGACGGCGACGCGGCGGATCTCGTTCGTTCGGGTCTCGTCCGTCGGGAGCTCGGTCGTTCGGATGTCGTTCATGGTGCGGTGCCTCCGTGGTGGTGTGGCTCAGGCCGTGGCGCGCACGCGGACCAGGTGGCGGGCGTAGGCCTCGGTGGTGAGGAAGGCGGGCAGTTCGTCGCCGAGGGAGGTCTCGGTGAGGACCCGTACGGCGGCGTCGAGGAGCTCGGGGTCGACGCCCTCGGCGAGGAGGGCGGCGCGCTCGCGGTCGATCAGCCGGCGCACCAGGTCCGGGGTGGCGAGCGAGCCGCCGGTGAGCCGGGTGCAGTGGTGCTGCCACTGCCAGATCTGGCAGCGGGCGATCTCGGCGGTGGCGACGTCCTCCATCAGGCCGAACACGGCGACGGCGCCGGCGCCGCCGAGCCAGGCGGTGAGGTAGCGCAGGGCGACGGCGACGTTGGCGCGCAGCCCCTGGTCGGTGGGCAGGCCGGCGGACAGCCGGTGCACGCCCAGCAGGTCGTCGGCGGTGACCTCGACGTCCGCGCGGGTGCGGTCGAGCTGGTGCGGGAACGCGCCGAGGACGGCGTCGAAGGCGGTGCGGCAGGTGTCCACCAGGCCGGGGTGGGCGACCCAGGAGCCGTCGAAGCCGTCCCCGGCCTCCCGCTCCTTGTCGGCCCGCACCTTGGTCAGGGCGACGGCGTTGGCGGCCGGGTCGCGCTGGGGGATCGCGGCGGCCATCCCGCCGATGGCGTGGGCGCCGCGCCGGTGGCAGGTGCGCACGAGGAGGTCGGTGTAGGCGCGCAGGAAGGGCTGGGTCATGGTGAGGGTGGCGCGGTCCGGCAGGACGTAACGCGGGCCGTGCTGGGCGAAGTTCTTGATCAGGCTGAACAGGTAGTCCCAGCGGCCCGCGTTCAACCCGGCGGCGTGGTCGCGCAGTTCGTAGAGGATCTCGTCCATCTCGAAGGCGGCGGTGATGGTCTCGATCAGCACGGTGGCGCGGACCGTCCCGTACGGGATGCCCAACTCGGCCTGGGCGGCGGTGAAGACGTCGTTCCACAGCCGGGCTTCGAGGTGGTTCTCCAGCTTGGGCAGGTAGAAGTACGGGCCGCTGCCGCGTTCGATCTGGCGCCGGCCGCAGTGGAAGAGGTAGAGGCCGAAGTCGACCAGGGCGCCGACGGCCGGGCGGCCGTCGATCAGCAGGTGGGCCTCGTCCAGGTGCCAGCCGCGCGGGCGGACCACGATGGTGGCCGGGTCGGTCCCGACGGAGTAGTGCTTGCCGTCCGGGGTGGTCTCCTCGATCCGGCGCTCGATCGCGTCGGCCAGGTTCAGCTGGCCGGTCACCAGGTTGTGCCAGGTGGGGGAGGTGGCGTCCTCGAAGTCCGCGAGCCACACCTTGGCGCCGGAGTTGAGGGCGTTGACGGCCATCCGGCGCTCGGGCGGGCCGGTGATCTCCACCCGGCGGTCGGTGAGGCCGGGGCCGGCGCCGGCCACCCGCCAGCTGGCGTCCGCGCGGACGGCGGCGGTCTCGGGGCGGAAGTCCAGGGTGCCGCCGGACGCCAACTCGGCGGCGCGGCGCGCGCGTTCGGCGAGCAGCTCGGTGCGGCGGACGGCGAACCCGTCGTGCAGCCGGGCGAGGAAGGCGAGGGCCTCGGGGGTGAGGACCTCCTCGAAGCGGTCCTCGGGCTCTCCGAGGACCTCGACGCGACGGGACTGGCTCATCCGGTTCTCCAGGGAAGCAGGCGGGGCGGGTCAGGTGGGGACGGGTCGGGCGGGGACGGGTGGGGCCCGGGGCCGCGTCCCTCAACGCGGCCCCGGGCGGGTGGGCGGCACGGAGCTCCCTCGCTCCGCCGTACGGGCCGCCGGGGTGGCACGCTCCGGTGGGTGGACGACCGAACCCACCGGGCGGGCGGGGATCGGAGGATCAGTGGAACTGCTCGGCCTCGGTGGAGCCGGTCAGCGCCAGGGTCTCGGCGTCGGGGTTGAGCGCGGTGGAGACCTGGTCGAAGTAGCCGGTGCCGACCTCGCGCTGGTGCTTCACGGCCGTGTAGCCGTCCGGCACGGCCGCGAACTCGGCCTCCTGGAGGTCGACGTAGGCCGTCATGCCGTGCTCGGCGTAGCCGCGGGCCAGCTGGAACATCGAGTGGTTGAGGGCGTGGAAGCCGGCCAGCGTGATGAACTGGAAGCGGTAGCCCATCGCGCCCAACTCCCGCTGGAACTTGGCGATCCGGTCGTCGTCCAGGGCGGCCTTCCAGTTGAAGGAGGGCGAGCAGTTGTAGGCCAGCATCTTGTCCGGGTACTCGGCCTTGAGCGCCTCGGCGAACTCCCGGGCCTGGGCGAGGTCCGGGGTGCCGGTCTCCACCCAGATGAGGTCCGCGTACGGGGCGAAGGCCAGGCCGCGGGAGATCACCGGCGCCATGCCGGGCTCGACCCGGTAGAAGCCCTCGGCGGTGCGCTCGCCGGTGCAGAAGCGGGCGTCGCGCTCGTCCACGTCGGTGGTGAGCAGGTTGGCGGCCAGCGCGTCGGTGCGGGCGACGACCAGGGTCGGCACGTCGGCGATGTCGGCGGCCAGGCGGGCCGCGTTGAGGGTGCGGACGTGCTGGGCGGTGGGGACGAGCACCTTGCCGCCGAGGTGGCCGCACTTCTTCTCGGAGGCCAGCTGGTCCTCGTAGTGGATGCCCGCGGCGCCGGCCGCGATCATGGCCTTGGTGAGCTCGAAGGCGTTCAGCGGGCCGCCGAAGCCGGCCTCGGCGTCGGCGACGATCGGCACCAGCCAGTCCGGGCCGCCGTCGGTGCCCTCGGCGGCGTCGATCCCGTCGGCGCGCAGCAGCGCGTTGTTGATCCGACGCACCACCTGGGGGACGGAGTTGGCGGGGTAGAGGCTCTGGTCGGGGTAGGTCTGGCCGGCCTGGTTGGCGTCGGCCGCGACCTGCCAGCCGGACAGGTAGATCGCCTGGAGCCCGGCCTTGACCATCTGGACGGCCTGACCACCGGTCAGCGCGCCCAGGGCGTGCACGTAGTCCTGCTCGTGGAGCTGCTTCCACAGGCGCTCGGCGCCGCGCCGGGCCAGGGTGTGCTCCTCGCGCACCGTACCGGACAGCCGGACGACGTCCGCCGCGCCGTACGTGCGCTCGATGCCGGCCCAGCGGGGGTCGGACGCCCACCGGGCGGCCAGCTCCGCCGCCTGCTGCTCCTGCTGCTGCCGAACCGACTGGGTCATGGTGATCGACTCCCGGGGATGCTCTGCGAAGGACGTTGCGAAGGATGTGAGCGACCTCTCACGAGGTGGCGAGAGGGCGGCCGGGTGGCGCCGGGCAGCGGTGGAACACCGCGGGACGTGGTCACCCGGACGACAGGTCAGGGCAGTTGACCTGCCCGTTCGCCACCGTTCTGGGCGCCTCCCGGCCGCAGCACCGACTCTGGCAGCCGACGCGGCCGCCGTCACCGGTGGAGCCGTGCCAAGTTCCGCGAAGCCCGCCCGGCGAATCCGCGAAGCTTGCGAAGGCCTGCCCGGAGGCGTTGCGGCTAGGCTGCGCCGCACCGGCCCGACCCGACGGCCGGACACGGAGGTGCGGGACGATGGGGAAGGCCTTCGCCGGGGCCAGGCTGCGCCGGCTCCGGGAGGAACGCGGACTGAGCCAGGCCGCCACGGCGCGGATGATCGACCTCTCGCCCAGCTACCTCAACCAGCTGGAGCACGACGCCCGCCCGCTGACCGTCCCCGTCCTGCTGCGGCTCACCGAGGCGTTCGGCGTGGAGGCCGGGTACTTCGCCCCGCCGGACAGCGCCCGGCTCGCCGCCGAACTGCGCGACGGCCTCGGCGAGGAGCTCGCGTCCGGCCGGATCACCCCCGGTGACCTCGACGAGGTCGCCACCCGACTGCCCGCCGTGGCACGGCTGTTGACCGACCTCGGGCGCGGCCGTCGCACCCTGGCCGAGCAGCTCGCCGTCCTCGCGGGGGACCGGGGCCCGGCCGCCGACACCCGGACCCCGCACGAGGAGGTCCGCGAGTTCTTCTACCGCCGGCAGAACTACGTCCATGAACTCGACACCGCCGCCGAGGAGTTGGCGGGCGAGATCCGGCTGCGGCGCGGCGGGGTGCGGGCGGTGCTGGCCGAACGGCTGGCCGACGTGCACGGCGTACGGCTCGCCTCCGGCGGGGAGCAGCTGCACCGGTACGAGCCGCGGACCCGGACGCTGCGGCTGTCGGACCGGCTGCGCCCCGGCCAGCAGGCCTTCCGGCTGGCCACCCAGCTCGGCTACCTGGAACACGACGCGCTGCTCTCCGAACTCGCCGCCCAGGACAGCCCCGAAGGCTCGGCCGCGCACTCGCTCACCCGGATCGGCCTGGCCAACTACTTCGCCGCCGCCCTCGTCCTGCCCTACGCCGCCTTCCACGCCGAGGCCGAGTCCGCCCGCTACGACATCGAGCACCTCGCCGACCACTTCGGCGTCGGCTACGAGACGGTCTGCCACCGCCTCAGCACCCTCCAGCGCCCCGGCCTGCGCGGGGTGCCGTTCTCCTTCGTCCGGGTCGACCGGGCCGGGAACGTCTCCAAGCGGCAGTCCGCCACGCCCTTCCACTTCTCCCGCACCGGCGGCACCTGCCCGCTGTGGAACGTCTACGACGCCTTCGCCGCCCCGGGCCGGGTCCACGTCCAGGTCGCCGCCATGCCGGACGGGCGCCGCTACCTGTGGACGGCCCGCGCCGTCACCCGCTCGCCCGGCGGCTGGGGCCGACCCGGCAAGACCTTCGCCATCGGCCTCGGCTGCGAACTCCGCCACGCGTCCCGCCTCGTCTACTCCGCAGGCCTCGACCTGACCGACGAGGCCGCCGCCACCCCGATCGGCCTGGGCTGCAAGGTCTGCGAACGCCCGGCCTGCGCCCAGCGCTCGGCCCCGGCGATCGGCCGCCCGCTGGCCGTCGACGAGCACACCAGCACCTTCGTCCCGTACCCGGCGTCCTCCTGAGCGGTGCCGCACGGGGCGAGGCAGCCCCCGGAGGGCCGTCGGACGAGTACAACCACCCTTCCTGCCATCGGGTTTGGTGACATTGGGCGGCGGGCATCGCCAGCCCGGAAGCCCCGTGCACCACGGGCGGAAGTGAGGTGGGACGGATGGCCGGCGACGAGACGCCACAGCCCTTCGCGACGTTCTGCGGCAACTGCAACTGCGGTTGCCCCCAGGTGTTCCTGGACCGGGAGGCCCCGGTGGACCGGCGGGTGAGGATCACCGACGACTTCGGTCAGCAGATCCGGATGAGCGAGGACCAGTTCCGCGACCTGGTGCGCCAGGCCAAGGAGGGACTGCTGGACCTCTCGGCGGCTTCGGCCGGCTGAACGCGATCGAACGGCGCCCGGGGGCGGCGGTCCGATGACCCGCCGCCGGTCCGGCGAAAGGCCGTGGTCGCGGCCCGGGACTCGCCGATCGGTGTCGGGGACACGGACACCTCGCTCTACAGGAACGCGTGGTCGACCTCGCGCTCTGGCTCGACCACCACCGGCCCGTCCTGGCCCTGTGACCCGTCGTGGCCCTGTGACCGCTCGGGCCCGCGTCGCGCGGCGGTGGGTCTGGACTTACTAGGACGTCCAACTATATGGTCGACGGCAGGTCCGCGGTGTCAGGGAAGCCGGTGTGAGTCCGGCACGGTCCCGCCACTGTGACCGGGGAGTTCGTCCTCGCAGATGACGGCCACTGGCAGCCAGCCGGGAAGGCCAGGGGGCGGGCGTGGATCCGGGAGTCAGGATACCGGCCGCGGATGATCCGTGTTTTCCACGAGGATGGAGACGACACGCATGACTCCGGGCCGCTGTTCCCGCTCCGCTGCCGTGCTGCCGACCGTCGGGGCCCATCGCCCCTGACGGTTCGTCACTTTACGCCTGCCGCGACGGCGTACGACCGTACGTCCGCTGCCGCGGCGTGCTCTCTCCATTCCTCCTCTCCCCACCCGTGACGAGAGAAGGAACCGATGGTCCGCGAACTGACCCACTTCATCGGCGGCAAGCGCGTCGCCGGGACGTCCGGCCGCTACGGCGACGTCTTCGACCCCAACACCGGCCGGGTGCAGGCCCGGGTGCCGCTGGCCGACCGGGCCGAGGTCGAGGCGGTGATCGCCGACGCCGCCCAGGCCCAGCCCGCGTGGGCGGCCTGGAACCCGCAGCGGCGGGCGCGGGTGCTGCTGCGCTTCCTGCAACTGGTCGAGCAGGAGAAGGAGGAGCTGGCCCGGCTGCTCTCCGCCGAGCACGGCAAGACCGTGGCCGACGCCCACGGCGACCTCCAACGCGGCCTGGAGGTGGTGGAGTTCGCCGCCGGGATCCCGCACCTGTTGAAGGGCGAGTTCACCGACAACGCCGGCACCGGCATCGACGTCTACTCGATGCGCCAGCCGCTCGGCGTGGTCGCCGGCATCACGCCGTTCAACTTTCCGGCGATGATCCCGCTGTGGAAGGCCGCACCCGCGCTGGCCTGCGGCAACTCCTTCGTTCTCAAGCCCTCCGAGCGGGACCCGTCGGTGCCGCTTCGGCTCGCCGAGCTGTTCCTGGAGGCCGGGCTGCCGCCGGGCGTGCTCAACGTGGTCAACGGCGGCAAGGAGGCGGTGGACACCCTGCTGGAGGACGAGCGGGTGCAGGCCGTCGGCTTCGTCGGATCCACCCCGATCGCCCGGTACGTCTACGCGACGGCCGCCGCCCACGGGAAGCGGGCGCAGTGCTTCGGCGGCGCGAAGAACCACATGATCGTGATGCCGGACGCCGACCTCGACCAGGCCGCCGACGCGCTGATCGGCGCCGGCTACGGCTCGGCGGGGGAGCGCTGCATGGCGATCTCGGTGGCCGTCCCGGTGGGGGAGGAGACCGCGGACGCGCTGGTGGCCAAGCTGGTCGAGCGGATCGCCGCGCTCAAGGTCGGCCGCTCGGACGACCCGGCTGCCGACTTCGGCCCGCTGGTCGGCGCCGACGCGCTGGAGCGGGTCCGCGGGTACCTCGACCTCGGAGTCCGGGAGGGCGCCGAACTCGTCGTCGACGGGCGGGACTTCCGCCTTGAGGGCCACGAGGGCGGCTACTTCCTCGGCGCCTCGCTGTTCGACCGGGTGACCCCGGACATGCGGATCCACCGCGAGGAGATCTTCGGCCCGGTGCTCACCGTGGTCCGCGCCGCCGACTACGAGGAGGCGCTGCGGCTGCCCAGCGAGCACGAGTTCGGCAACGGCGTGGCCATCTACACCCGGGACGGCGACACCGCCCGGGACTTCGCCCGCCGGGTGGACACCGGCATGGTCGGCGTCAACGTGCCGATCCCGGTGCCGATCGCCTACCACACCTTCGGCGGCTGGAAGCGCTCCGCCTTCGGCGACCTCAACCAGCACGGTCCGGACTCGATCCGCTTCTACACCCGCACCCGCACCGTCACCTCGCGCTGGCCCTCCGGGGTCAAGGAGGGCGCGAGCTTCACCATGCCGACGATGGGGTGAACGCCGTGCACACCAGTGAACTGACGGAGGACCAGGCCGCGATCGCCGAGGCCGTCGGAGCCTTCGCCGCCGAGTACCTGGCCCCGCACGCGGTCGAGTGGGACCAGGCCAAGCACTTCCCGGTGGACGTGCTGCGCAAGGCCGCCGACCTCGGCCTCGCCGGGGTCTACGTCCGGGAGGACGTCGGCGGCTCCCAACTCTCCCGGCTGGACGGCGTGGTGGCCTTCGAGGCACTGGCGGGCGGCTGCCCGTCCGTCGCCGCCTACCTGTCCATCCACAACATGGTCGGCTGGATGGTCGACCGCTACGGCAGCGAGGACCAGCGCCACCGCTGGCTGCCCGCACTCTGCACCGCCGAGGACCTGGGCAGCTACTGCCTCACCGAACCCGGCGCCGGCTCCGACGCCGCCGCGCTCGCCACCCGGGCGGTGCGCGACGGCGACCACTGGGTGCTGGACGGCGTCAAGCAGTTCATCTCCGGCGCGGGCGCGGCCCGGGTGTACGTGGTGATGGCGCGCACCGGCGGCCCGGGCGCCGCCGGGGTGTCCGCCTTCGTGGTGGAGCGGGACGACCCGGGGCTCTCCTTCGGCCCCGACGAGCGGAAGATGGGCTGGAACGCCCAGCCCACCCGCCAGGTCGTCCTGGACGGCGTCCGGCTGCCCGCCGACCGCCTGCTCGGCGGCGAGGGGGAGGGCTTCCGGATCGCCATGGCCGGCCTGAACGGGGGCCGGCTCGGCATCGCCGCCTGCTCGCTCGGCGGCGCCCAGAGCGCCCTGGAACGCACCACCGCCCACCTCGCCGACCGGGAGGCCTTCGGCGCTCGGCTGCTGCACGCCCAGGCGCTGCAGTTCCGGCTCGCCGACATGGCCACCGAGCTGGAGGCCGCCCGGGCGCTGCTCTGGCGGGCCGCCGCGGCCCTGGACCGGGGCGACCGGCGGGCACCGCAGCTGTGCGCGATGGCCAAGCGGCACGCCACCGACACCGGCTTCGAGGTGGCCAACCAGGCGCTCCAACTCCACGGCGGCTACGGCTACCTGGCCGAGTACGGCATCGAGAAGATCGTCCGCGACCTGCGGGTGCACCAGATCCTGGAAGGGACCAACGAGATCATGCGCGTCATCGTCGCCCGCGGCCTGATCGGAGCCGCCTGATGAGTGCCGAGGAGGTCCTGGTCCACCGCGAGGGCCGGGCCGGGCTGATCGTCCTCAACCGCCCCAAGGCGCTCAACGCCCTCACCCACGGCATGGTCCGGCGCATCGCGCGCGCCCTGGACGACTGGGAGCACGACCCGGCCGTGGCCACCGTGGTGATCACCGGCGCCGGGGAGCGCGGGCTCTGCGCGGGCGGCGACATCGTGGCCATCCACCGTGCCGCCACCGGCGGGGACCCGGGCGCCGCCGAGGAGTTCTGGCGCGACGAGTACCACCTCAACGCCCGGATCGCCCGCTACCCCAAGCCCTACGTGGCCGTGATGGACGGCATCGTGATGGGCGGCGGAGTCGGCGTCTCCGCCCACGGCAGCGTCCGGATCGTCACCGAACGCACCCGGATCGCCCTGCCGGAGACCGGGATCGGCTTCGTCCCCGACGTCGGCGGCACCTACCTGCTCGCCCTCGCCCCCGGCGAACTCGGCACCCACCTGGCCCTGACGGCCGGCTCCGTCGGCGCCGCGGACGCCCTGCTCTGCGGGCTCGCCGACCACCACGTGCCCGCCGAACGCCTCCCGGCGCTGCTGGACGACCTGGCCGAACGGCCCGTGCACGACGCCCTGGCACGGCACGTCGCCGCCGCGCCGCCCGGTCCGCTGGCCGGGCAGCGCGGCTGGGTCGACCGCTGCTACGCGGCCGGTTCCGTCGAGGAGATCCTCGACCGGCTCGGCGACAGCGGCGAACCGGAGGCGAAGGCGGCCGCCGACCGGATCGCGGCCAACTCCCCGAGCGCCGTGAAGGCGACGCTCGCCGCCCTGCGCCGGGCCCGGGCGCTCGGCCCGCTGGAGGCGGTGCTCGACCAGGAGTACCGGATCTCCTGCGCGGCGCTGGCCACCCCGGACCTCGCGGAGGGCATCCGGGCCCAGGTGATCGACAAGGACCGCTCACCGCGCTGGCACCCGGCCACCCTGGCCGAGGTCGAGGACGCCGTCGTGGCCCGCTACTTCGCCCCGCTCGGCGAGCGTGAACTCGGCCTCGCCGCCACCACACCCCTGGAGCGCTGGTGACCCTCGCGATCGGATTCGTCGGACTCGGCAACATGGGCGGCCCGATGGCCGCCAACCTGGTCAAGGCCGGTCACCGGGTGACCGGTTACGACCTCTCGGCGGCCGCCCGGGAGCGGGCGGCCGCCCACGGCGTGACGGTGGCGGGCTCGGCGGCGGAGGCCGTCACCGACGCCCAGGTGGTGCTCACCATGCTGCCGACCGGACGCCATGTCCTGCAGGCCTACGAGGAGTTGACGCTCGCGGCGAGCGGGGCGCTGTTCGTGGACTGCTCCACCGTCGCGGTCGGCGACGCCCGGGTGGCCGCGGACCTCGCCCGTACGGTCGGGCACCGGGCCGTGGACGCGCCGGTCTCCGGCGGCGTCCCCGGAGCCGAGGCCGCGAGCCTGACCTTCATGGCCGGCGGGGACGAGGCCGAGTTCGCCGAGGCGGAACCGGTGCTCGCCGCGATGGGCCGCAAGGTGGTCCACTGCGGAGGCTCCGGTGCCGGGCAGGCCGCGAAGATCTGCAACAACATGATCCTCGGCGTCTCGATGATCGCGGTGAGCGAGGCCTTCGTCCTCGGCGAGCGCCTCGGCCTCAGCCACCGGGCGCTCTACGAGGTCGCCTCCACCGCCTCCGGCCAGTGCTGGGCGCTCACCACCAACTGCCCCGTCCCCGGGCCGGTGCCGACCAGCCCGGCCAACCGCGACTACGCCGCCGGCTTCGCGGCCGCCCTGATGGCCAAGGACCTGGGGCTGGCCGCCGACGCCGCCACCGCGACCGCAGCGCCGACCGAACTCGGCCGCCGGGCAGCCGAGTTGTTCGCCGACTTCGCCCAGGACGGGGACGGCGGGCTGGACTTCTCCGCCATCATCACCACGCTGAGGGAGCGCGCATGACGTACGGGACGATCCTGGTCGAGCGCAAGGGCCGGGTCGGGCTGATCACTCTCGACCGGCCGAAGGCGCTGAACGCGCTGAACACCCAGTTGATGAACGAAGTCGTGGTGGCGGCAACGGAGTTCGACCGGGACCCGGCGATCGGCTGCCTGCTGTTGACCGGCTCGGCGAAGGCTTTCGCGGCCGGTGCGGACATCAAGGAGATGCAGTCGCTCGACTTCGTCGACGCCTACCTCGGTGACTGGTTCGCCGCCTGGGACCGCTTCGCCGCCCTGCGCAAGCCCGTCGTCGCCGCCGTCGCGGGCTACGCGCTGGGCGGCGGCTGCGAGCTGGCGATGATGTGCGACATCCTGCTGGCCGCGGACACCGCGAAGTTCGGGCAGCCGGAGATCAAGCTCGGGGTGATCCCGGGCATCGGCGGCTCGCAGCGCCTCACCCGCGCCATCGGCAAGGCCAAGGCGATGGACCTGTGCCTCACCGGCCGGATGATGGGTGCCGAGGAGGCCGAGCGGGCCGGCCTGGTCGCCCGGATCGTCCCGGCCGACCAGCTGCTCACCGAGGCGCTGGCCACCGCCGGGACCGTCGCGGCGATGTCCACCCCGGCGGCGGTCATGCTCAAGGAGAGCGTCAACCGCTCCTTCGAGACGACGCTCGCCGAGGGCGTCCGCTTCG
>NZ_JBHZCY010000046.1:0-62034 GCF_042786665.1 Kitasatospora sp. NPDC059146
ACGTCGGCGACGGCGGTCCTGGGTCGGTAGCCGCCGTGGTCGTCGGGGACGAGGGTGGCGTCGAGGGTGGCCCAGGTGTTGTCGTGCTTCACGCGCTGGGGTTCGGCGTGCTGGGTGCGGGAGAGGTGGCCGGTGGGGGTGGCGACGGTTTCGCTGTACTCGTCGGTCAGTTCCGGTACGGGGACGGGTTTGCCGGTGCGTTTGGCTTCGGCGATGGCTTGGTCGGAGGCGAGTGGGGGCTTCTGGCCGGCGAACTTGGCGTCGCCGGCGGCTATCCGGTCGGCCAGGTCCTTGGGGATCGCGCCCGGGGTCCGGTCGGTGGAGGCCGCGGGGGTGGCGGGGGTGTCGGCGGCGAAGGCCAGTGGCGCGATCGGCCCGACGGAGGTCAGTGCGAGTACGAGGGCGACCGCGACGGCGTGGGAACGCCGGGGCGGATGCCCGGTTCTGCGCATGCCGAAGGAGGCTCCGGACGGAGCGGGCATGGTGAAGCCCTTTCGAGGAGAGGTGGGTATGTCCGGCTGCGGACATTCGGATCGTCCGCAGAGGTATTTCAGCAAGCTGCCGCATTACTGATTGGTCGTCAATCACATAAGCAAAACTGATGCCCGCTTTGACGGACCGTCCACCGATTTCGTTCAGCGTGATGTGAATCACGCCCTCAGGAGATCCTCAAGCCGCTCGACCGCTGGATCGTTAGCGCCCTATCCTCCTGCCGGAGTTGCTTGTCCGCGCCATGTCGTACGTGACAACTCAGCTGGGGGATCATGATGTTGAAGAACAGAATCCGCTTCCACCTACGGCGAACAGCCGGCCGGGAGGGGCCGCCGCCGGTCAGGGCAAGATCCCGGGTGGCCGTCGTGAGTTCGTTGGCGATCCTGAGTTCGATGCTGTCGCCCGTGGTGCCGGCCCTCGCAGTGGCCGCCTCCGGGGACAAGGGCCAGGTGTGGTCGCCGCCGAACACGCCGCTGCCGCGCACCGCCTCCGTGCCCGGGAAGGCGGATACGCCGAAGTCGTCCACCCCGCCGACCGGTTCGCCGGACTGGGTGCCGCCGAAGTCCACGCCGCAGCCGAAGTCCGGCACCGCGGTGGTGGGCCTGGACGAGGGCGGGGCCAAGCAGGCGGGCGACCTCCCGGTCTGGCTGGCACCGGTCGCGTCGAAGGGGGCCGCTCCCGCAGGGCAGGTGCAGGTGCGGGTCGCCGACCGCGCGGCCGCGACCGCCGCCGGTGTGACGGGCACCCTGGTCGCCCTCTCGCGCGACGAGGCGGGGGACAGCGACAAGGTGCGGGTCGGAATCGATCCGCACACCCTGGGCTACGGCGGGGACTTCGGGAACCGGGCACGGCTGGTGGCGCTGCCGGAGTGTGCGCTCAGCACGCCGGACGCCGACGGTTGCCGGGTCAGGACGCCGGTGGCGTCGCACTACGACGAGAAGTCGAAGCGGCTGGTCGCGGACGTCGACCTGCCGGCCGCGAAGGCCACGACGGCCCGGCAGCGGGCCGAGTCGCAGTCGGCCGGCGTCGCGGAGTCCACACCGAAGGTACTGCTGGCGCTGGACGCCGCGCCGTCGAGCGGAACCGGCACGTACAGCGCCACACCTCTCTCGTCGAGCCAGAGCTGGGCGGCTGGGAGTGCATCGGGGTCGTTCACGTACAGCTACCCGATCCAGCTCCCCCCGGCCCTGATCGGGAACCCGCCGGCGTTCTCCCTGGAGTACGACTCGGCGTCGGTGGACGGGAAGACGGCGTCGACGAACGCCCAGGCCTCCTGGATCGGCGACGGCTGGGACGTGAACGTCGGCTTCGTCGAGCGCTCCTACCGGGGCTGTGACAAGGCGGGTATTCCGGGTTCGGGCGATCAGTGCTGGGGTGGTCCGAACCTGACGTTGTCGTTGGGTGGTCACTCGGGTGAGCTGGTGCCGGAGGACTCGTCGTGTGTCGCCGGGTCGGCGGCGGACGAGCAGTCGCGGTGCAAGTGGCGGCTCAAGGGTGACGACGGGACGAAGGTCGAGTTCCTGACCGGCGCCAACAACGGCACCTGGAACGGTTCCTATCTGAAGGTGACGGACACCTCGGGGACGGTGTACTACTTCGGGCTCAACCAGCTTCCGGCGGCGGACGGTTCGCCGAGCAAGGCGGGTCCGGAGAGCAAGTCGGCGTGGACGGTTCCGGTGTACTCGCCGAACCCGGGCGACCCGTGCTACGACGGCTCCAAGGGCAAGGGTTCGTGGTGCCAGAGCGCGTGGCGTTGGAACCTCGACTACGTGGTCGACGCGCACGGGAATCTGACCACGTACGCGTACACGCCCGAGACCAACTGGTACGCGCGCGGTGGCGCGCAGAACGCGGGTAAGGGTACGAACACCGCGTACACGCGTGGCGGGGTGCTGGCCGCGATCACCTACGGGCAGTTGCTGTCGGACCAGTTGGGTGCGGGCGGTTCGTACCAGGCGGCGGCGCGGGTCGACTTCGACTCGGGTGAGCGGTGCGTGTCGGACGCGGCGGCGTGCGATCCGGCGCAGCGTACGGCGGCGAACGCCGCCAACTGGCCGGACGTGCCGATGGACAAGCAGTGCGCGCAGAACGACACCTGCGCCAACTACGGGCCCAGCTTCTGGTCGACGAAGTGGCTCAACGCCGCGACCACGTCCATCCGTTCGGGCGGCTCCTACCGTCCGGTGGACCGTTACGACTTCACCCATGTGTTCAAGACGCCGCAGAACGCGACGGAGAACGCGCCGATCGCCTGGCTGCAGTCGGTGAAGCACACCGGAAAGGACACTGCCAACGGGCAGGCCGAGCAGGTGCTTCCGGTGGTGACCTTCACGGATCAGCTGCTGCCCAACCGGGTGGACGGCCTGGTGCCGGCGCGTCCGCGCTACAACCGGCCGCGCATGGCGGTGATCACGACGGAGACCGGTGGCAGCATCGTCGTCTCGTACAAGCAGGAGCAGTGCTCGCGCACGGCGGGGCGGATGCCCGCCTCGGCCGACGGTGACACCCTGCCGTGCTTCAACGTGAAGTGGTTCGACGGTCAGGTGCAGTCCACGGTGGACGACTGGTTCCTGCGCTACCCGGTCGACACGGTGACCGTGGACCCGAACGGCAAGCTGGTCTCCGGCTCGGTCCCGATGACCACCTCCTACGCCTATGGCCCGGCGGCCTGGCACCGCAACGACAGCCCGCTGGTCGAGTCCGACTACCGGACCTGGGACCAGTTCCGCGGTTTCGCGAGCGTGACCGCGGTGAAGGGTTCGGGCAAGGACGGGCCGCAGGCCAAGTCGACGACCAGCTACTACCAGGGCATGGACGGCGACCTCAAGGCCGACGGCAAGCCCAAGGGCGCCTCCGTCGCGGGAGTGAAGAGTGGCAGTCGGCCCGACTCCGACTGGCTGTCCGGCCGGACCCTGGAGACCGACACCTACGCGGACGCCTCCGCCGACGCGGGCTCGCCGCTCGGCTACGAGGTCGACACCTACGAGAACCCGTCCGCCACGGCCACGCACGCCCGCAGCGGCCTGCCGAATCTCGTGGCTCGGTACGGATCCACCAAGGCCACCAAGGCCGCGACGGCGGTCACCACGACCGGCACCCGCACCACCACGACGGTGACGAGCACCGACCCGGTCAACAACAACCGGGTCACCAGCTCGCTGAGCACCGCGGACGGCACCCCGGACGTCTGCACCCGCCAGACCTACGCGACCGGTGGCAACCCGCAGATGACCGCACTGGTCTCCGACGTGCTCGTCGTCTCCGGCGTCAACGCCTGCACGGCCGGCCCGACGTCGGCCACCACGGTGTCCGACACCCGCACGCTCTTCGACGGCCAGGGCTTCGGCAGCGCCGGCACGAAGGCGGACGTGACCGGGACCCAGGTGCTGGACGGCTACGACGCCAACGGCGTGGCGCAGTACGTCACCACGAGCACGAGCACGTACGACCAGTACGGCCGGATCGCCTCGGTGACGGATCCGACGGTCACCGACAGTGCCAACCCGAACGGCGCGGTCACCACGACCGCGTACAGCTCGGCGAACCCGGGTGAGCTGCCGAACAAGGTGGTCACCGGTACCCCGGCCCCGGCCGGCGCGCCGGACGCGGGCACCGCCCGTACCAGCACCGTCACGCTCAACCCCGCCCGCGCCATGGCGCTCACCTCGGCCGATGCCAACGGTCGCACCACGACCAAGGCGTACGACGGTCTGGGGCGCTTGAAGGCGGTCTGGCTGCCGGGCCGGGACACCGGGGCCGGAGCCAACTTCACGTACGACTACGCGGTGAACGGCACCAGCGCGCCCTCCACCGTCACGACCAAGGCCCTGCGGCCGGGCGGCACGGCGTACGGCACGTCCACGCAGATCCTGGACGGCTCGGCCCGGCTGATCCAGACCCAGACCGACCCGGCGATCTCCGCCTACCAGGGCCGGATCGTCGCCGACACGTTCTACGACTCCCAGGGGCGGGTGGGCCGCGCCTACAACGCCTACTACGAGGACACCAACAAGCCGAACACGACCCGGTGGATCCCGGACGGCGCGATGGTCCCGAACCAGAGCGTGGTGCAGTTCGACGGCCAGGGGCGTGCGGTGAGCACGCAGTTCGTCGCGCTGGGCAAGCCCCAGAGCACCACCACGACGGCGTACCCCGGCGCTGACCGGGTGGACGTCACGCCGCCGGCCGGAGCCACGCCCACCAGCACGGTCACCGACGCCCGCGGGCACACCGTCCAGTTGTGGCAGTACCGGACGGCGGCGGCGACCGGGAACCCGGGCGACGCGGACGTCACCAACTACACCTTCACCCCGGCCGGAAAGCCCGCCAGTCGGGTGGACGCGGCGGGGAACACCTGGAGCTACACGTACGACCAGCGCGGTCGCCAGGTGAAGGCCGACGACCCGGACACCGGCGTCCTGACCCAGGCCTACGACGGTGCGGGGCGGTTGGCGTCGACGACGGACGCGCGTGGTCAGACGGTCGCGATCACGTACGACCTGCTGGGTCGTAAGACCGGGACGTTCAACGGTTCGGTCACTCCGGCGAACCAGCTGACCGGCTACGCGTACGACACCGTGGCGAAGGGGCAGTTGAGCTCCTCGACCCGGTACGTGGGCGGGGCGGGTGGTTCGGCGTACACCAAGTCGGTGAACGAGTACGACGTGGCGTACCGGGCGACGAAGTCGACCGTGTCGATCCCCGGCAGCGAGATCGGCGGCAGTGGCCAGGTGAGTTTCGACTATGCCGCCGCCTTCAACCCGGTGAGTGGTTCGCTGGTGTCGGAGACGCGTGCCGCGGCGGGTGATCTGGCACAGGAGGCGGTCACTTACAACTACGAGGAGTTCGGGCAGCTCAACGATGTGAGCGGCTCGGGGTACACGTACCTGCGGCAGGCGGACTGGGACGCGTATGGGCGCAACGTCCGTGACACGATGAACCCTTGGGGGACCCAGGTCGTCTCGACGAACACCTACGACGAGTCGACCGGACGCCTGCTGACCCAGTACGTGGACAAGCAGACGGCCACCACCGGCACCGTCCAGAACACCACCTACGCCTACAACCCGGCCGGTCGGATCACGGCGGTGCGCACGATCCCGGACAACAGCCCGGACCGGACCGACCTGCAGTGCTTCACCTACGACTACCTGGGGCGTCTCACGACCGCGTGGTCGGACACCGGGCGGCTCAACCAGCCCACCCCGTCCCTCGCCGGGCAGGGTGCCTGCGCCAACGCGACGCCCACCAGCGGGGCTTCGACGGCGGGTACCACCACCGTGGGCGGTAGTGCGCCGTACTGGCAGGACTACACCTACGACGCGGTCGGCAACCGGACCAAGCTGGTCATGCACAACCCGACCGGCGACCAGTCCAAGGACCTGACCATCGGTCAGGACGTGCCTGCCGCGGGGAGCCGCAACACGGGAACGGGTGCGGGTGGTCCGCACGCGCCGTCGGCCGTGAAGTCGACGTTCCCGAACAACGGCAGCACGCCGGGGAGTTACCAGTACGACGCGGCGGGCAACACGACGAAGATCGCCAACCCGGGTGCGAACAAGACCCTGGGCGCGGGCTTCGTGCTCAACCCGGGCGAGTCGGTGCGCTCCAGCAGCGTGCAGCTCACCATGCAGACCGACGGCAACCTGGTGCTGACCTCGCTGCGCAGCGGTGTGGTGGTGTGGTCGACCGGTACCGGTGGTCATGCGGGTGCGTGGGCGACGATGCAGGACGACGGCAACTTCGTGGTCTACGACCCCCAGCGGGTTCCGCTGTGGTCCTCGCAGTCGTGGGTCGGTCCGAACAGCAAGTACTTCGCGGTCGTCCAGGACGACGGCAAGTTCATGGTGTACGCACCCGGCTGGGCACCGAAGTGGGACTCCCACACCTGGAACGCGGTGGACGCCGCCAACGGCGCGGACCTGACCTGGGACGTCGAGGGCAAGCTCGCCACCCTCAAGCAGGGCGGCGCCACCACCTCCTACGTCTACGACGCGGACGGCAACCAGCTGGTCCGCCGCAACCCCGGCAAGGTCACCGTCAACCTCGGCGCCGGCGACGAGCTCACCTACGACACCGGCTCCAAGGCCAGCACGGGCACCCGCTACTACGCCCTCCCCGGCGGCGTCACCCTCGTCCGCCAGGGCGCGAACGCGCTGACGTACCAGTTCTCCGACCACCACAACAGCGGCACCCTGTCCATCGACTCAGCGACCACCAACGTGAACCGCCGGTGGACCGACCCCTTCGGCGTCCTCCGCGGCTCCGGCAGCGGCAACGCCTGGGCCGGCGACAAGGGTTACGTCGGCGGCCTCAAGGACGACGCGACCGGCTTCACCAACCTGGGCGCCCGCCAATACCAGCCCGGCACCGGCCGCTTCCTCAACCCCGACCCCGTCATCGACCCGGCCAACCCCCAACAGTGGAACGGCTACGCCTACAGCACCAACGACCCCACCAACCTGAGCGACCCGAGTGGTCTCCGCCCCGAGGGCGTGTGCGGCGGCTTCGGCACCTGCGAGACCGCTCACGGGGACATCATCACGGAGACGTTCAAGCCGGAAGGCCACGGCGCCTGGACGGAGGAGTACTGGAGCTCGGATTCGGGCACCAAGAAGTACCCGAACATCGTCAGCCCGCACTACTTCCTCATCACCAGGGGCGGAACGCTCTGGGGCAACGTCCGCGAGGCTGCCGACGCCACGACCTACATTCCGGGCCTGAACGCCCTCGGCACCGTCGTGGGCGCCGGCATGGACATCAAGGACGGCCACTACCTGGACGCCGCCGAGGGCCTCGTGGGCCTGATCCCCGGCGGACGCGCAGTGGGCGCGGCCGGAAAGGCCGAGAAGGCCGAGAAGGCGGGGGTGGCCGCGGCAAAGGATCTGGAGAAGGCCGAGGAGAAGGCGGGAGCCAAGTGCCCCCTGGCGCTTGTCCGGGGAGCCACGCACAGCTTCCTGCCCGGTACCAAGGTCGTCATGGCGGATGGTTCGACCAAGGCGATCGAGGACATCGAGACCGGTGACGAGGTCCGAGCCACAGACCCGACGACCGGCAAGACCGAGTCCAAGCCGGTGACCCGCAGTATCCGGACGCCTGACGACAGCAGGTTCACAGACCTGACCCTGCAGGCTGCGGACTCCAGCAGCGCGTTCGCGAAGGTGGAGAACCTCACCAGCACCCAGCACCACCCGTTCTGGGACGAGACCGCACATCTCTGGACCGACGCCTCGGAGCTCCGCCCCGGCCACGAGGTCCTGACAGCCGATGGTCGGAAACTCATCGTCCGGACCGTGAGGAACTACAGGACGGCACCACAGGTCGCCTATGACCTCACCATCGCCGACACCCACACGTACTATGTGCTGGCCGGAGCGGCGCCGGTCCTGGTGCACAACAACGATGGCGACGCCCCGTGGTGGCACACCGGAGACGATGAGCCGGAGCCGTATTCCGAGTACGACCGCTGGGAAGGCGAATCCAACTTCGAGAAGGGCAAGCACGGAGACAACACCAGTCACAACAGGACTGGAAAGTGGGCGATGAAGCAGGGGGGCGTGACCGACAAGGACGAGGCCAAGCGCATCCACAACACCATGAAGTCTGGCATGGACGGTAACGGCAACATGGCGAAGGAGGACATCATCGACATCGCGCGGAGTGAGCTCGGTGACGGGAGTGATGGTTGCCCGTGAGCCAGTACTCCAAGATCGAGGAAAGCCAGGACATCGCGAAGCTGCGGAACGCTGTCGTGCCCCTGGTCGGGCATCGCGTCCGTGAAGCCCGGCTGTCGCAGACTGGATCGCTGCGCGTGGATTTCGACCCTGGTGTCTCGACCCGTGGTTGCCGACTCGGCATCTACAGCGTCGCGTGGCGTCTCGACAGTCGTGAGTCGATCGTGGCGGCCTCGCAGGACTCCCCGGACTTCCTGTCGAGTTCGATCGCGACCCTCGGGGGTCAACGCCTCGTCGCTGCCGAGGTTCTTTCGCCCAGCCTGGACACGACATTCAGATTCACGGATGTCGAACTGCGGGTCTTCCCTGCTTTCTCGGTCGTGGACAACGAGGATTCGATCTACTGGAACCTTCACCTTCCGTCCGGCTACCTGCTCTGTGCCGGGCCCGGGAGTTCGTGGTCCGTCCGGCGGGCAGTCCGGTGAGCGGGGGCGTGGAGGCGATGGAGGAGCTGATCCGGCCGGTCCTGGGAAGGCAGGCGTGGGCTGTTCGACTCCTGCTCGGTAGCAACCTGGCGATGGACTTCGGTAGCCCGGTCGAGCCCTACGGAAACGGGTCGGTCTTCGGTGAGTGGCACCTGTGGGTTTCGATGGCCGCCTGGAGGTTGGAGGGCGGAGGTCGCGTGATCGCGGGTTCGGAGGATCCGCGGTCCGTGCTCGTCCCCGCGGTAGCGCTGCTCGAAGATCGTCGGCTGATGACCGTGACCATCCGGCCTCCAGCACTGGAGACGGTGTTCGAGTTCGACGGCATCGAGCTCCATGTGTTCCCGATCTACTCACAGCGAGACGTCGATGATCCGGCTGACCACTGGATGCTGTGGATGCCGGCCGGAGACATCCTGACGGTGGGGCCGGGCTCGACCTGGTCGGTCGAGACGTCGAGTAGTCGACGCGGGCGACGTTCGTAGCGGCACTCGTGCCGGCCTGCGTCTGACCCGCAGTTCACGGGTCTGCTCGCGAGAACAACAGCGGTGCCCCGCCCGGAAGTCCGGGCGGGGCACTCGTTCTCGGTGGGGTCACCGGAGTACGTGACAGTGGAGTGGTCACTCTCCTGGTCCGGGTGGTTCTGGATCGCCACGGCCTCACCAGGGGTCGTGATCCTCTCCCATGCCCAGGCGGTCCGGCCTGACGGGGTGCGGCCGGCGTGGCGCCGATCGTGGCGGCCTTGCGGGCGACGGAACGCATGGGGTTCTCCGGTGGGGTGAGGGGGATCGACGCCGCAACTTGCCGGCCCCGAACCGCCGTTTCGCCACCGTCCTGTCGTCCTCGGGATATCCCGGACCGCCCCGGGAAGAGCCGCCTGGTCGGCCGCGCTTCCGGCGGCCCGGTGCGGTCGAAGCTCAGGCGCTGGCGTTGGCGCGGGCCCGGGGGCGGCCGGGTGCGGGGGTGGGTGTCCCGGGGGTGGGTGTCCCGGTGGTGGCCGGGTGGGGGTGGCGGCGGGCGAGGCGGCAGCCGAGGCAGTGGGGGTGGCCGCCGTTGCGGGCGGTGGGGTCGGGGGTGCGCCAGTGGCGGAGGTGGGGTGGGCGCGGGCCGGTGGGTTTGCCCCAGCCGGCGAGGTGGAGCAGCCAGGCGGCGAGTGCGCCGAGGGCGGTGAGGGCTGCGCCGGCCCAGAGCCCGGGGGGCGAGCCGAGGACGAGGGCCGTGCCGGCGACGGCGAAGCCCGCGGTGGCGAGGGCGGAGCCGGTCCAGCCGGCGACGGTGTGTCCCATGTCGTGGTCACCGTGGGCGCTCATGGATCCTCCTGTGGTGTGAGATGGACGGGTGGCGGTGGACGGCCGGTACCGGTCCGTTTATCTCACGAGATAAGTAACTTAGATGCTAAGGAGATCCTGGGTGAAGGGCAAGCCGCGCCCCCGGGCGACGCCCGAGCAGGCGCTGTACGCGATGGACCGGATGATCGCGTTGGCCCAGTTCGGCCAGCAGGACATCGCCGCCCGGCTCGGGCTCAACGTGACCGACCTGACCTGCCTCGGCTTCGTCATCGAGGCCGCCCTGGCCGGTGAGTCCCTGGCCGCCGGCGACCTCGCCGAGCGCGCCCAGCTGACCACCGGGGCCGTGACCGGCGTCCTCAACCGGCTGGAGAAGGCCGGGTACGCGAGCCGGGAGGCCGACCCCGGCGACCGCCGGCGGGTGCGGGTGGTGATGGCGGACGACGCGCAGCAGCGCATCCTCCAGGTCTACGGACCGTTCTACGAGCGGATCGGCGCGCTGTTCGCCGACTACACGCCGGAGGAGACCGCGGTGATCGCCGACTGGTTCACCCGGGCGCGGGGCGTGCTCGCGGAGTCCCTGGACGAGATCCGGGCCGGGACGCCGTAGTACGGCATCCCGGCCCGGTGGTCCCGGTCCGGTGGTCCCGGTCCCCGGTGGGCGGCCGCACCCCCGTGGCGGCCGCCCGTCCTGCTCGTCAGGGGAGGAACCTGACCTCCGGGAACGTCGGCGAGGGCCCGTCGAGGAGGGCGCTGCGGCGGTGGCGGAGGTGGGCGTCGAAGAAGGCGAGCGGGTAGGACTGCTGGATGCGGGTGGAGCGGTCGGCGGGGAGGGTGCCGACCATCTGCTGGATCTGCTCGACGGGGATGCCGAGCAGCGCGCCGAGTTGGGGCATCAGGACGGCCGCGTCCTCGTAGGAGTTGTGGCGGACGCCGTCGGCCTGGATGTTGAGGTGCCAGCCGCGCAGGTGGTTCCAGAAGGTGACGGCGTCCGGGTTCCGGTCGCGGCCGAACTCGGCGGTGATCATCATGAACGGCCGGTCCAGGTCGGTGACGGTGATCGCCGCCATCGGACCGTCGATGGCCAGGCCGGCCCGGACGCGGCGGTCGGCCATGAGGACGGCGGCGGTGGCCGAACCCCCCTTGGACCAGCCGAACATGCCGACGTCGAGCGGGTCGGGGGCGCCGAGGAGGCCCTCGGGAAGTGCCTTCCCGTCGACGTCGGGGTTGCGCCCGGCGGCGAGTTCCTCGATGCAGTCCAGGACGAAGCGGGCGTCGGCGGCGCAGTCGTTCGGGCCGATCCTGGGGGCGCCCTCGATCCACGGGGTGAGCACCCGGCCGTCGGGGAACTCGGTGAACGCGTCCCAGGTGTGGTCGACGGTGACCACGACGTAGCCGTGGCTGGCGAGTTCCTGGACGATGACGGTGTTGACGGCCCGGTGGGCGTGGGCGCCGTGCGAGTAGACGACGACGGGCAGCCGGTGGCCGGCGCGGTGGCCCGGGCGGTGGACGGGTGCGCCCTGGCGGGCGGCGGTGAGCGGGGCGGCGCTGAGCGGGACCTTGTAGCCGGCGTCGTCCAGGAACGCCTTGAGGGCGCCGTCGCTCAGCCAGGGGGCGAGCGGGAGTTCCTCGGCCGCTCGGGCGGGGTACCAGACGCTGGCCATCAGCTCGCGGTACCGGCCGGGGCCGGCGAACGGGTCCGGCCGGGAGGTGTCGCGCAGGTGCAGGGCGACCGTGCCGATGCGGTGCGGGCCGGTGGGCGCGGGCAGGGTGAGCCGGCCGGGCGTCGGGCTGCCCGGGGTCGGGCCGCCCGGAGTGGTGGGGGCATCGGCCCGGGCGGTGGAGGCCAGACCGAGCGGGGCGGCGGCGCCCAGGGCCAGCGCGGTGCCCAGCATGCGACGGCGGGTCAGTCCGGTGGGGCCGGTGAACGGCGTGGTGTCCATGCGGAGGACGCTGTCACGGGGCGCGGGGGAGCGGCATCAGCCCGCCGGTTGATCTCCGGGCAGGGCGCATTGGTCCACGGGTTTACATCCCCGGGCTGATGCGCGGGCGAGGCCGGAACGTGCCGGAGCCCGGGCGCACGGTGGGTCTCCGTGCGCCCGGGCTTCGGGGTGTCGATCAGCTCTTCCGCCGTGCGGGGAAGCTCAGTTGAGGACCACGACGTCGGTGCGCATCGGCAGCGAACTGCCCCAGGCGATGTCGATCTTGAAGGTCACGATCCCGTTGCCGGGGGCGATGCTCGACACCTGGAAGGCGGCGGCGCCCACGAAGCGGTTCCCGTTGGAGTCGATCTCGGAGGCGGTGATCACGACGGTGGAGTCGATCCCGATGACGTTCCAGGACAGCTGGAGGTTGAACGTCCCGTGCGAGGGGGTCCAGGTCCACCAGGCCCGGTTCACGGTGCCGACGTTGCCGCCGATCGCCGCGAGGTCCTGGCCGTGGCCGGTGGGCTGCGAGTGGCCCGCGATCTGCGGGATCTCGGAGGCGGAGGATTCGACTGCGGTCATGGCGTCACTCCTTGCGCCGGGAGAGCCCCCACGAGCTCTCCGGATGCTTCGAGTGTCGGTCAGTGTGCGGAGCTTCGACAATCACTCGTGAGAGTGAACTCCCCCGGAATGTCGGCGAGTTGGCGTGCACAGCGGTCAGGTTTCATTGGGAGGTGTCGACTCGTTGGGGCGGGGGCCGGGTCACTTCTGCTTCTTGACGTCCTCGATGAAGCCCCGGATGCCGTCGATGGTCGCGACCCAGCCGAGGAGGGTGACGAGCCCCCGGCCGATGGCCAGGAGGGCGGAAGCGATGAATTCCATGATGTCCTTCAGCTGTGGTGCTGCTGCTGGGGTCCGGCCGTGCCGGCGCCGTCCCCGCTTTCGGTGATGTACGCGACCTCCCAGGCCCGGAACCTGAGGCGGAAGTTGAGCGAGAGGATCTCGAAGACCGGCGGCAGCTCGCGGCCGTACTCGTAGTACTCGATCATGTCGATGCCCTCGGGCTCGACGTCGGGTATGCCGACCCAGCCGTCGGAACTGACCGAGTCCTGTTCCATGCGCAGTTCGCCGACATCCCGGAACTCCAGCGCGAACGGCCCGTGCCGGTCGTGCCGGAAGTCGACGGTGAGGGTGAGCTTCGGGTGCCCGCCCAGCCGGAATCCCAGCAGCGCGGTGTCGTTGTGGAGGTCCAGGTACCGGCTGCCGGCCTGGAGCTCGATGGTGTGCAGTGGCGGGGACCAGGAGTCCAGGCCGATGAATCGGGCGTGCACGTCAGTTTCCTCGTTCGTGTGCGTTCCGGCGGCGGGAGAACAGCCTTCGGAAGAAATCTTCCCGGGCCCGGTCGTCGTCCGCGTACCGTTTCAGTTCCGGATGGGCGTCATCGGGCTTGTTGTGCCCGGTGTCGAGATCCTCGCCGCCCGGGGTGGACACCCAGCCGTGGGCGGCCCAGACCGATATGCCGTCGTTCGTCACCTGGACGGTGAAGGGGAATTCGGCGGTGGGCGGCTCCTTGCTGTGCACGACGAACGTGTCGCCGGGCTCCATCCAGAAGTCGCTGCCCTCGGGTTCGAGCATCATTTCCGTGCGCCGGTCGCTACGGTTCTCGATCGCGACCTTGAATTCCACCAGGTGCTCCATTGCGCCAGTTTCGCATGGCACGGTCCGGAAGTTCTCCGGAATCTCGGCGAGTTCGGTGATGGCAGTGGGCGAGCACCGTCTCAGGCCTCGTGCGCGGCGGCCCGAACCTTCTCGATGTCGGCGACCAGGGCTTCCACCCGCCTGTTCACCGTCGATCCCGAGCCGTAACCGGCCAGCATCGGCAGTTGGTCGGACTTTCCGCCGACGAGCACCAGTGCGGGGAGGTCGGAGGAGAGGAGCGTGCCCGGGAGCGTGGCGCATTCCACCCTCTCGATCTCGGACCATTCGTACGACCGTGCCCGGAGCAGTCCCGAGTACTTCAGTCCCTTCGGCCCGAAGGAAACCCCGTACATCGGAGCACGAACTGTCAGGAACAGCGCGGGAACTCCGGTGAGGACGATCGGGATCAGGTCGTCGACCCGGTTGGCGAACGCGGCCGTGGAGATCGCGACCAGGGCGCACACGATCCCGATCAGGAAGTAGGCGACTGCCCAGGGACTGCGCCGTTTCTGCATGGTGTTACCCCCGTCACGTTGTGCGCCGGCGCGCCTTCCGGGTTCGGCCGTCGACTCCTCGGGGGCGGGTGCGACCCGGAGGTGCGCCCGAGGGTGTCGTGACATCAGGACTCTCTCAAGGGATGGCCGTGGTTGGTAAAGACTTCTCCAAGTTCGAATGACAATCTCTCATTCCCGGCGGGCCGTCCATGGCCGGCTGGGATGAAGATTCCGTAACGGATCGCTCGGCCGGAGCGCTGATTGGTGATGGTTTGTCGAGAAAAGGGGGAAACGGCTGTCGGCCGCCGGACGGCACCGCCCTGCTGACGGGCCTCAGGCCGGCTCGAAGGTGGTGCGCCGGACCAGGGCGCGGGCCTGGGCGCCGTCCATGGGGTGGGCGAAGAGGTAGCCCTGGCCCAGGGGGCAGCCCATGGCGGCGAGCAGGTCGCGTTGGTCGGGGTGTTCGATGCCCTCGGCGATGACCTGGACGCCGAGGGTGTCGGCGATCCGGGTGATGCCCTCGACCAGGGCGTACTGCTGGGCGGAGAGGCCGAGCCCGTCGATGAAGGACTTGTCGATCTTCAGCAGGGAGATCGGGAACTCCCGCAGGTAGGAGAGCGAGGAGTAGCCGGTGCCGAAGTCGTCGATGGCGAGGCCGATGCCGAGGTCGCCGAGGACGGCCATGTCGGCGCGCAGCCGGTCGTCGCGGCGCATCAGGACGGATTCGGTGAGTTCCAGGACGAGGGTGCGCGGGTCGATGCCGGAGGTGTCCAGGGCGTGCCGGACCACGTCGACGAAGCCGGCGTCGCGGAACTGGCGGGCGGAGACGTTGACGTTGACGCGCAGCGGGGGGCGGCCGGTGGCGGAGCGGGCGGCGGAGCTCGCGGAGTGCCAGGCGGCGGCCTCCTCGGCGGCGCGTTCGAGGACCCAGGCACCGAGCGGGACGATCTGGCCGCTCTCCTCGGCGAGGGCGATGAACTCGTCGGGCAGCACCATGCCGCGCTGGTCGTGCGGCCAGCGGACGAGGGCCTCGAAGGCCACCAGGTCGCCCGTGCGCAGGTCGACGATCGGCTGGTAGTACAGCTGGAAGGCCGATTCGGCGATGGCGGAGTCCAGGTTCTCGTTCATCTCGTGCCGCTCCACCATCCCGGTCTGCAGAGCGGGCCGGTAGTGGCACCACTGGCGGCGGCCGGCCGCCTTCGCCGAGTAGAGCGCGAGGTCGGCGTGGGCCAGCAGCTCGGCGGAGTCCACGCTGTCCTCGGTGGTGGACACCCCGATGCTGGCGCTGACCCGGACGGCGCCGGCGCTGAGCTTGAACGGTTCGGTGAACACCGCGAGCACGCCGGCCGCGATGGTGTCCACGTCGCTCGGGCACGACGCGTCCTCGACCAGGACGGCGAACTCGTCGCCGCCGAGCCGGGCCGCGGTGTCGGAGCTGCGCAGCGCGGTGGAGACCCGCAGCGAGACGGCGACCAGCAGTTCGTCGCCGACCGCGTGGCCCTGGGTGTCGTTGACCACCTTGAAGTCGTCCAGGTCGATGAACAGCACCCCGGTGACGGCGCCGCTGCGCTCGCCGCGGGAGAGCGCGTGGCCGACCCGGTCCTGGAACAGCACCCGGTTGGCGAGGCCGGTCAGCGAGTCGTGGAAGGCCCGGTGGGTCAGCTCGCGCTCCATCTGGCGCTGCTCGGTGACGTCGCGCAGGGTGAGCACCAGGCCGCCGACGGTCGGGTCGTCGCGCAGGTCGGTGTAGCGGACCTCGGCCTCGATCGGGGTGCGGTCCTGGCGCAGCAGCCGCCAGTGCTCGCGCGGCTGGTCACCGCGGGGCGGCTCGGCGGAGCCGCGCATCCGGGCCAGCGCGCCGCCGACCTCCCGGCTGTCCTCGGGCGGGACGAGGTCGGTCAGCCGGGTGCCGTTCAGGTCGGGGTGGCCCAGGACGCGCTCCGCGGAGGAGGAGGCGTAGCGGATGCCGTCGTCGGCGTCCAGGATCAGGATGACGTCGCTGGCGTTCTGCACCAGGGCGCGGAAGTACAGCTCGCTGTTGCGGTGGGTGACCTCCTGGCTCAGCACCACGCGCTCCACGGCCAGGGCGGCCTGGGCGGCGAGGATCTCCAGCGAGCCCCAGAGGCTGGTCAGTTCCTGCTCGGTGCCGGTGACGACCAGGGCGCCGATGAGCGGGTCTCCGGAGGGGCGTTCGGCCAGCATCAGCGGGCTGACCAGGGCGGCGGGCATGCCGCCGAGGTGGGCGGGGAGGTCGTCGGAGCCGACGGGTAGCAGGCGGGTCTCGCGGTGGGCGGCGAGGCGGGCGAGGGCTTCGCCGTGCTCGTCGTGGTCGCGCTGGTTGGCCCGGTCGTCGTGGTCGTCCCGGTCGTCGTGGTCACGCCGGTCGTCCCGGTCGTCCCGGTCGTGCCCGGTGGTCGGCGAGGCGGCGTCCCGGCGGTCGTCCTTGTGGTTGCCGGCCCGGCGGACGTGCAGCACCCCCGATTCGGTGACCGCGAGCAGGGCGACGTGCCCCCGCTCGGCGGGCATCAGGGTCGCGGCGGCGGACTGGACGGCGTCGGCGACCTCCGCCACGGTGACGGCGGCGGTCAGCCGCGCGCCCGCCTCGCGCAGCGTCCGCTCCCGGGCCACCGCCTCGCGGCGGGCGACCACCACCACGGCCAGCCGGGCCAGCACCAGCAGGTAGAGCAGGGCGGAGAAGGCGCCGATCACGCCCGCGTTGCTGGTGTTCCCGGCCAGGGACTCGATGATCAGCATGCCGGGAGCGATCAGCGAGGCGAGGGTCAGCAGGGTGAGCCGGCCGGCGGAGAGGTCCGGCTGCTGGGTGGGGACGGGCCGGGTCAGCTCGACCATCGAGGGGTGCAGGGCGGCCGCGCCCCAGGCGGTGTAGAAGGCGGCCCAGCCGAGTTCGACCCCGGTGCCGATCCGCCAGGTGCCGTGCAGCTGGATCAGCCCGTAGAGGATGTCGGAGGTGAGCAGGCCCAGGGCGCCGACGGTGAGCAGTTGCAGCGAGCGGGAGTTGCCGCCGCGCGGGGTCAACAGCCGTAGCAGCAGGGCGAGGACGACCACGTCGCCGAGCGGGTAGGCGATCGAGACGGCCTTCTGGATCCAGCTGAGGTCCGGGTTCCGGGCGTACGGGAGGATCAGGTAGATCCAGACCAGCAGGGCCAGGCCGAGGGTGATGATCAGGGCGTCCAGCAGGCCGGCGCGGTCCTGGCGGGCGGTGCGCCAGCGGATGAAGCCGACCAGGCCGACCGCGTAGAGCAGGAACTCGGCCAGGTAGAAGCCGTCGGCGACGGACGGGAACGGGTTGTTCAGGTGCAGGATGTCGAGCTGCAGGGCCTGGACCGCCTCGCCGGTGGTGAAGCTGAGGTTGGCCAGTGCCAGGACGTACCAGGACGTCGGGTGGCGGGGTCGGTTGAGCCGGACGCCGACCACCACGGCGGCGACGCCGCCGAGGCCCATGCCCGTCCACCAGATGATCCGCAGCCCGGGGTCGGCGAAGTAGATGCCGGTGAACAGCACCATCCAGAGCAGGTAACAGACCATCAGGCGTTGTCGCCGGCGAGTCAACGAGGCTACCTCCTCCGCGACACCACCCCGCCGGTCGGGCGGGGGAGTTCGGGCGAGGGCGGGTCTTGCGGACGGCCCTCCGGGGCCGGTCGGCCCACGGGGGAGAGGCGTCCGGCGGGCTGTGCGACGGACGTTGTAGGAGTCCCCTGAGTGCGTATAGTCGGAAATGTCGCACCTCCCAGCATTCTGCCGCTTCAGCACGAGGTCAAGCCGGTGGACGACGCAGTCGACAGCGCACGGGGCGTACGCGCGGATGTGAGGTCCGGGCGTCACGCCGTGGTACGGAACGACGACGGCCAGTACGCGCTCTGGCCGGGGGACTTGACCCTGCCCGACGGGTGGCGCCAGGTGTACGGGCCGGACGGGCGGGAGCAGTGCCGGGCCTGGGTGGAGCGGAACGGGTCGGCCGCGCCGCGGCGCGGCGCCGCCGGTGCCCGGGCCGGCTTCGCGGACACCGTGCACGGACTGTTCCGCACCCGGGCCGCGCACGACCCGTCGGCGGTCGCCGTGGTGAGCGAGGAGGGCACGCTGAGCTACCGCGCGCTGGACGCGCACAGTGACCGGCTGGCGGCCGAGCTGCGGGCCCGGGGGGTGGGGCCGGAGCAGGTGGTGCCGGTCTGCCTGGGGCGCGGGGTGGAGCTGGTGGTGGCCTGGCTGGGGGTGCTCAAGGCGGGCGGGGCCTTCCTGCCGCTGGACCCGGCGCACCCGCAGCGGCGGCTCGCGGGGCTGGTGGCGGACTCGGGGGCGCGGGTGGCGGTCACGGACGGGCACGGGTTCGACGGGGTGGAGCGGGTGGGGGTGGACATCGGCGGTCCGGTGCCGGCCGGGGCGGAGCACGGCGCCACCGACCTCGCCACCCCCGACGACCTCGCCTACCTGATCTACACCTCCGGCACCACCGGCCGGCCCAAGGGCGTCCCGGTCACCCACCGTTCACTGCTGTTCACCCTCGACCGGGTGGTCGGCGCCTACGACCTCGCCCCCGGCGAGCGGGTGCTCCAGCTGGCCGCACTCGGCGCCGACACCGCGCTGGAGCAGGTGTTCTCGGCGCTGCTCGCCGGGGCGACGGTGGTGCTCGGCGGCCGCGACACCTGGGCGCCGACCGAACTGGTCCGCCGGCTGCCCGGGCTCGGCCTGGCGGTCGCCGACTTCACACCCGCGTACTGGCACCACGTGCTCGACCTGCTGCCGCCCGGCGGACCGGCCCCGGCCGGGCTGCGGCTGGTGGTGGTCGGCGGGGACGTGGTGCACGCCGACGACTGCCTGGCCTGCGCGGAGCGGCTGCCGGGCGTACGGCTGCTCAACGCCTACGGCGTGACGGAGGCGGCCGTCACCTCCCTGCACTGCGAACTCACCCCCGGGCTGCTGGACTCCCCGGCCGCCCACGTGCCGATCGGCCGCCCGCTGCCGGGGGTGCGGGTGCACGTGCTGGACGGGCGGCTGCGCCCGGTACGGCCCGGCGAGCGGGGGGAGATCCACCTGGGCGGGCCGGGCCTGGCCCGCGGCTACTGGGGGCAGGCCGGGCTCACCGCCGAATCGTTCCCGCCCGACCCGTACGCGCCGCTGCCCGGCGAGCGGATGTACCGCACCGGCGACGCCGGGCGCTGGCGTGCCGACGGGCAGCTGGAACTCCTCGGGCGCTTCGACGACCAGGTGAAGGTGCGCGGCCACCGGGTCGACCCGGCCGAGATCGAGGCGGTGCTGGCCGGCCACCCGGCGGTGCGGCAGGCCCGGGTCGCGGCCGACGGCAGCGCTCCGGACGGCAGCCGCCTGCTCGTCGCGTACTACACGCTCGGTGACCGGGCGGAGCGGCCGGAGGGGCTGCGGGCGTTCCTCGCGGAGCGGCTGCCGGAGTACCTCGTCCCGGCGGAGTACGTCGCACTGGAGGCCATGCCGCTCACGGCGGCGGGGAAGATCGACCGGCGCGCGCTGCCGCAGGCCCCGGTCCGGGCCGACGTGCCGGCCGTGTCCGCAGGCGAACCGGTCCCGGGCGAACCGGTCCCGGGCCGAGCGGGCGAGGGGGAGCCGAGCGCCGTCGAGGCCGCCGTCGGCCACCTCTGGGCGGAACTGCTCGGCGCCGAACTCGTCCGCCCCGACGACGACTTCTTCGCCCTCGGCGGCACCTCGCTGCTCGCCATGGAGATGCTCGCCCGGGCCCGGATGATGTTCGGCCTGGACGTCGGCCACGTCCGCACCCTCACCCGGGCGCTGCTGCGCTCGCCCGTGCTGCGCGACTTCACCGCCGCCCTCCAGGCCGCCCGCAGCGGCACCGCCCCGGGGGAGGCCGCCGTCGACTGGCAGGCCGAGGCCCGGCTCACCCACCCCGTCGGCCAGTCCTGGAGCCCCGCGCCCTCCCGGGCCGAACCCGCCGAGATCCTGCTCACCGGAGCGACCGGCTTCTGCGGCGCCCACCTGCTGCACGAACTGCTCGCCACCACCGGGGCGCGGATCCACTGCCTGGTCCGCGCGCCGGACCAGGAACACGCCTTGGAACGGCTACGCGCCACCCAGCAGCGGTTCCTGCGGCACGACCTGGCGGACGCCCGGGTGGTTCCGCTGGTCGGCGACCTGGCCGCCGAGCGACTCGGCCTGACGGAGCCTCAGTTCGACTGGCTGGCCCGCCACCTGGACGCGGTGTACCACCTCGGCGGGCTGGTCAACTTCCTCTACCCGTACCACCAGCTGCGCGCGCCCAACGTCGACGGCACCCGGGAGGTGGTCCGGCTCGCCGGACACAGCCGGGGCGTGCCCGTGCACTACCTCTCCACCCTCGCCGTGCTGGCCGGGTTCGGCGCGGCCGGCGTCCGCGAGGTCACCGAGCGCACGCCGCTGGCCCACCCCGAACGGCTCGGCGTGGGCTACGTGGAGAGCAAGTGGGTCGCCGAACAGCTGCTGCACAACGCGGCCGCGAGCGGACTGCCGGTCACCGTGCTGCGCACCAACGACGTCACCGGGGACCTCGCCACCGGGGTGATGAACACCGGAACCGAACTCTGCGCGCTGATAAAGTACTTCGCCGACAGCGGCAGTTGCCCGGACGTCCGACTGCCGCTGGACTTCGTGCCGGCCGACCGCTTCGCCCGGGCGGTCGCCCACATCGCCGCGCACGCGCCCGCCGACGGCGAGGTCTACCACCTCACCTCGCCGAACCCGGCCGGGCTCCCCGAACTCGCCGACCGGCTCCGGGCGCGCGGCCACCGGATCGCCGAACTCCCGTACCGGCACTGGGTGCAACGGCTGGTCCGGTTCGCCGCCGGACACCCGACCCACCCCGTCACGCCGTTCGTGCCGCTGTTCGTCGACCGGGCGCCGGGCTCCCGGCTGTCCATCAGCGAGCTGTACTTCCAGCCGGTGTTCCCCCGCTTCGACCGGCTCAACACGGAAGCCGCCCTGGACGGCAGCGGCATCGAACTGCCGGACGTGGACGCCGGGTTGCTGGACCACTACCTGGCGCGGCTGACCGACGAGGGGTTCCTGTGACCCGGACGGTGCCGGACTTCGACGCCCTCGACCTCCACCGCGCGCCGACGGAGGGGCCGGTGGCCTTCGGCGGGGTGCTCGGGCCGCAGACGCTGCTGTCGGCCTACCGGCGCGGACTGTTCCCGCTGCCCGCCGCCGACGACTACGGGGCCGCCTACAACGAGGCGCTGCACGGGGACGCCGTCGAGGCCGGTGAGGTGGCCCTGCTGCCCGGCGGGGAGGACCCGTACGCGCTGGCGTGGTGGTCACCCGACCCGAGGCCGGTGCTGCGGCCCGGCGCCGTCAGGCTGCCCCGCCGGCTCGCCCGGCGGCTGCGCGCCGCGGGCGGCGCGGACGGCGAGGGCGGTGCGGGCGGCGCGGGCGGCGCGGGCGGTGCGAGTGGTGTCCCGGAGTGGTGGACGACTGCGGACCGGGCCTTCGGCGCGGTCCTCGCGGCCTGCGCCGAGGGGCGCCAACCCGCCTGGCTCACCGAGGAGTTACGGTCCGTGCTGGTCGAGCTGCACCGGCTCGGCGCGGCGCACAGCGTCGAGGTGTGGGAGGGCGAGGAGCTGATCGGCGGGGTCTTCGGGGTGGCCGTCGGGGCGGCGCTCAGCCTGGACTCGATGTTCCACCGCCGCCCGGACGCCGCCCGGATCGCCGTCGCCGACCTCGGGGCCCGGTTCGGCGCCGCGGGCGGGCGGCTGCTCGACGCCCAGTGGGACGGGCCGTACGTGCGCAGCCTCGGGGCCGAGCCGACCGGGCGCTCCCGCTATCTCGGGGAGCTCGCCGCGGCGGTCGGGGGCCTCGCGGCGGGTACACTGCCGGACGGTCGACTGCCTGTCGCGCGGCTGGTCTGACCTGCGGTTTCAGGGTGCCGGGGGATTTCGTTGGCCTGTCTTCGACAAACTTATTCCTCGTCAGTAACATGACGCCGCGTGTTCAAACCCTCGATAGGCCGGGCCGCGCCCGCAGCCCTGCTCACCCTCATCCTCGCCGGAACGGCCGCGTGCGGGCCCACCGGCTCCGGCAGCACCCCGCAGGCCGCCGTCGAACCGGCCGCCGCCACCAGCACCGCCGACACCGGCGCCACCACCGCCGGGGGCGGCCCGGCGGGCGGCGCCCCCGGCTCCGGCGCGCCCCGCGCCCGGGCCGGTGCCGCCTCCGCCCGTCCGACACCGACCGCCGGCTCCGGCACCGGCAACGTCACGGTGGCGCCGGCCGGCGACCAGCAGGCCGCCATCGGCACCCCGGGCAAGGACGGCGGCGCGGTCACGGCCGCGACCAAGGCCCTCCAGCTCACCGCGTACGACCCGGGGAAGGGCACGGCCGTGCTCACCGCCGGTGGCGCGAGCGCGGCCCCGAGCACCTCGCCGAGCACCCCGTCGAGCGCTTCGCCGAGCGCTTCGTCGAGTGCCGTACCGACTCCTGCGCCGAGCACGAGCGCGACCCCGTCGGGCACCGCAACGACCACCGCCGCCACCACCGCCGCCGCGGCCGCCGCCGTGCAGCCCGGCCAGCTGCTCGCCAGCCCGCCCACCGCCGCCGCCCCGCAGGGCGCCCTGGTCGCCGTCACCGGCGCCACCCCGGGAGCGGGCAACACCGTCAACCTCACCACCCGGCCCGCCACCCTCACCGAACTCCTCGGTGGCACCGAGGCGGACGGCCAGGTGCCGATCGACGTGCACGGCATCCAGGTGACCCCGCTGGTCAAGGACCTCAAGGCCACCGCCGGCATCGACGGCAACGGCGTGAAGGCCGACGCCTCCGGCACCCTGGGGATCGACGTCAAGGCCCCCGTCCCGCTGCCCGAGGGCGCGAGCCTGGACGCCTCCGGCTCCCTCCAGCTGCACCCGGCCGTCCACTTCGCCTACCACGGCGCGCAGGCCACCAGCCCGCGCACCGCCTCGATCGGCTTCGACCTGGGCGCCCAGGCGCACTGGAAGGTCACCGGCGACGTCGCCCGCAACACCGGCGCGGCCCCGATCCGGGTCCCCTTCGCCAAGCTGCAGGCCAGCCCGGTGCTGACCGTCGCGGGCCTGCCCGTCGTCGTCAACCTCGGCCTCACCTGCTACCTGGAGGTCAGCGCCGACGGCCAGGTCCACCTGGAGACCGAGCAGGACGCCACCGGCACCTGGGCCGTGCGCGCCGACTACACCGGCGGCAAGGGCTGGACCCCGGTCACCAGCGCCGACACCAAGGTGTCCCCGGTGCACGTCCGCCTCAACGGCAAGGCGTCCGTCCGCGCGGCCCTCGGCGTCGAGGCCAGCGTCGGCCTCTACGACACCGTCGGTGTCCAGGCCGCTGTCGCCCCCTACCTCAGCGCCAAGGCCGACGGCTCCCTCGCCGTCGACCTCCCCGGCAAGGGGCCCGAGGTGAAGGGCAGTTGGGCCCTGGTCGGCGGCGTCGACCTGAACGGCGCGCTGACCGCCCACCTCAAGATCTTCGGCACCCCGCTCTTCGAGAAGAGCCTGCCCTTCCCGCCGTTCCACAAGGAGTGGCCCCTGCTGACCGGCTCGGCCACCCTCCCGGCCCCGAAGCCCAGCAGTAGCTGAGCCCGCCCGGAACACGTTGAGGAGTGGGAAGTCGGCGGGTCCGACCTCCCACTCCTCCTGCACACGGGCACCGGTGTCGGTGCGTCAGTCCTCGACGGCCTGGTAGACCGTCGTCCAGAAGTCGTGGATCAGCCGCGCCGAGTGCGGTACGGACATCCCGACCTGGGTGAGGAGGAGGCCGACGACCCCGTTCTCCGGGTCGGCGTACGTCGAGGTGCCGCTGCCGCCGTCCCAGCCGAACTGGCCGACCGGCGCGTAGTCGCTGCGGTAGCTGCGCACCGCCATCCCGAAGCCCCAACCGCCGTGCTGCCCCTGGCCGTACGACAGGTGGACGTTGTCGCGGGCCAGTGCGGTCCGGGCGGCGGTCTGCTCGGGGGAGAGGCGGTTGGTGGTCATCAGCTCGACCGCCGGACGGGACAGGACCCGCTCGCTCCCGTGCATCCCGTGGTTCAGCAGCATCCGGAAGTAGGCGTGGTAGTCGTCGGCGGTGGAGGCCAGGCCGCCACCGCCGCCCGGGAACGCCGGAGGGCTGCTCCACCGTCCGTCCGCGGGCTCGTCCCAGACGGTGAACTCCCCGCTCCGCGGGTCGGGGGCGTAGAGCGGGGGCAGCCGGTCGAGCTTGTCGGCCGGCACGTGGAACCCGGTGTCCGACATGCCCAGCGGGTCGAGGACGCGTTCGCGCAGCACCTCCTCGAACGGACGCCCCGTGACCCGGGCGACGAGCACACCGAGCAGGTCACTGGCGATGTGGTACTGCCAGCCCTCGCCGGGCTGGTGCATCAGCGGGAGCGTGCCGAGGCGGCGCAGCCACTCGTCGGGCTCGGGCATCGGCACCGGCAGATCGGGCGTGAGCCCCTGCTCGAAGACCGCGTTCATGATCGGCGTGCCCAGCGCGGTCAGATCCATGCCGAGCCCGAAGGTGCTGGTCAGCACGTCGCGCACGGTGATCGGCCGCTTGGCCGCGACCGTGTCGTCCAGCGGGCCGTCGGGTCGCTTGAGCACCCGCCGGTCGGCGAGCTCCGGCAGCCACTGCTCCACCAGGTCGTCCAGCCGCAGTTCACAGGTGTCGAGCAGGGCCACCGCGGCCGCCACCGAGACCGGCTTGGACGTCGAGGCCATCCGGAAGACCGTGTCCCGGCGCATCGGGGCGCCCCCGCCGTGCTCCATCGTCCCGAGCGCTTCGACGTGCGCCTCCCCGCCCCGGCTCACGAGGGCGACGACCCCCGGGATCCGGCCGGAGTCCACGTGGCGCGCCAGCACGTCGTGCACCCGGCGCAGTCCCGCTTCCGAGAAGCCGCTGTTGCTCCTGGCCATGACCATGGTGGATCTCCCCCTGCATGAGCGTTCGGTGATTGCTGAACAATGTCGAAGCTACATTGCGTTCAGAAAATCGTCAACGATGTTGGAGTGGCAAGATTGGCTGCAAGTGCTGGGAAGTGAGGGCTTTCATTGCAATGGTTATGGCGCTGAATGCAATGGATGACGGGAGTGGGCATTGCAATGGGGTGGCGGTGAACGCATACTGCGGAGCGGAACCGCGCGGAGTGCGCGGAGTGTGCGGACGGACGGGAAGGAGCGGCAGCTGATGCCCGGAGGCAGGCTCACCGACGAGGAGCGCCGGACCATCGCCGAGGGGCTGGCCGAAGGCCTCGGCTACGGCGGGATCGGGCGACGGCTCGGGCGCCCGGCCTCGACCGTCCTGCGGGAGGTCACCCGCAACGGCGGTCCCGAGGACTACCGGGCCGACCAGGCGCAGGAGTCCACCCGGGACCGCGCGCGCCGCCGGAGGCCGGAGCGTCCGCCGGAGCCGGCGGCTCCCGACGACGGTGACGGGCGCGATCCCCGGCAGCTCCGGGAGTTCGAGGAGTTCTTCACCGCGCTGCTCGAACGGCAGGGGCTGCCCAGGATGGCGGCCCGCGTGCTGGCCTGTCTGTGCGTCGCCGACTCCGGTGCCGCCACCGCCGCGGAGCTGGTCGGCCGCCTCCGGGTCAGCCCGGCCTCCGTCTCCTCCGCCGTCAACTTCCTCGAACAGCAGGGGATGGTCCGGCGCGAGCGCACACCCGGCGAACGCCGCGAGCGCTACGTCATGGGCGACGACATCTGGCTCCGCTCCGCCCTCGCCGCGCTGCGGATGAACGAGGAACTGATCGCGGCGACGCGGCGCGGGGCGGAGGTCCTCGGTCCGGCCACCCCGGCGGGTGCCCGCTTCGACGCCTCCGCGGAGTTCCTGCTGCTGATGAGCGAGGCCCTGCACCTGGTGCTGGAGCGCTGGAACGGGCGACGGGGGGAGGAGTGGGAAGTCGGCCCCGCCGACTTCCCGCTCCGGTGATCCTCAGCCGAACGGGATGACGTCGACGGCCTGCGGACCCTTGGGGCCCTGTACCACCTGGTACTCGACCCGCTCGCCCTCTCTCAGGCTCAGGAAGCCGCTGCCGACAACGGACGAGTAGTGGACGAAGATGTCCGGGCCGGGGACGTCCGGCGTGATGAAGCCGTACCCCTTCTCGGTGCTGAACCACTTCACGGTGCCGAGGTTGACCAGGGCGCGCTGGCTCCGGGCGGACGGCGCGGCCGCCGCCCATCCCGGGGCGGCGGCCGCCAGCAGGGTGCCGAGGGCGAGCAGGGGAACGCACACCAGGGCTGCCGTGCGGGCACGAGGGGTGGGACGGGTCATCGCAGGTCTCCTGTCGGGGTCCGGGGTCCGGGGTCCGGTCCGGGGGTCCGGGGAGCCGAGGCCGGGTCCGACCGGCTCCGCGGCCATGGTCGGGCGCGCTGCGGTCCGCTGCCCGGCGGCTGTGCGCCGAGTAGCCGTACGTACGGTCAGATCCAGTTCCGGTTCCGGGCGGCCAGCGCGGCCTGGAAGCGGTTCGGGGCGTCCAGGCGGCGCATCAGTGCGGCGACGTGGCCGCGGTAGGTCCGCAGCGACATGTCCAGGGCGCGGGCGCCGGCCTCGTCCTTGTCGACCCGGGCCATGGTCCGCAGCACCTCCCGCTCGACCACGCTCGGCAGCCGCTCCCCGATGCCGCAGGACTGCGACCAGCGGCGCTCGAACAGGGCCAACAGGTGGGACAGCAGCCCCGGTTGGCGGATGACCAGGGCGCCCCGGGTGATGTCCTGCGGGTCGGTGGCCACCAGGGCGGTGCGGCGGTCGAAGACCACCATCCGTTCCAGCGGTGCGGCGGTGCCGCGGACCTCGGCGCCCTGTTCGGCCAGTTCGGTCGCGAAGCGGCTGATCCGGTGGCTGTCGAGGGCGCTGGCGTGCAGGATGGTCCGCATCCGCAGGCCGCGCCGCAGGTACTTGAGGTCGGAGGCCCGGACGGCGTCGAGGGCGGCGGAGATGATCGGCCCCGGGTGGGTGGTGAGCCGTTCCTCGCGGGCGAAGAACGACAACTCGTCGACGCAGGCGATCACTTGGTCGATGCCCTCGACGTACCGGAGCTCGCCGCTCGCCCCCTGCCGCCCCGCCCGCTGCCTCCCCGCCCGCTGGTCCTCCAGCAGGCCGTCCACCAGGTGGCGAGCGGAGACGACCCGCCGGATCTCGTCCTGGAGCCCGTCGAGCCGGCGCCGGGCCAGCCGTTCGACGGCGGCCTGCGGGTCGACGCCGTCGAAGGCGGGTCGGCCGCGCACGGCGGTCGCCAGGCCGAGCTCGCGGAGCCCGGTCACGGCGGCCCGGGCGGCGTCGTGGTCGAGTCCGCAGGCGAGGGCGATCGCGGCGATTCCGATGCCGGGGGAGCGCAGGAGCAGCCGGTAGACCGACTCCTCCCGGGCGCTGACGCCCAGTACTGCCAGTGCGTTGCCTTCCACGCGGGTGCCCTCGGAGATCGTCGGAGCGGAGACGGCGGCCCGGGTCGGGGCGCCGCAGGAGAGAGCGTCCAACAGTCGCCGGGGGCTCCCCAGGGACCTCCGCCCCGATCGGGCGGGACCAACGTCCCGGGGGTCGCAGGAAGTTGCAGCCGAGTGGTGCAGGCAGTGCCGGTCGGAACCGGGCGTCGGCCGGGCCGGGCGCCGCTAGGTTCGTTCGTGTCCGCAGGGGCAGGCCCGGGACCGCTCGCCGTGGTTGCGGATGCCGGTCGGGTGGGCCGCCGGGCCATAGGCCGGGCCTATGGGTGCATAGAGCGGGCCCCGGAACTCACACAGGAGAAGAACCAGCAGTGAAGTGGAAGCACGCAGTTCGTGCGGCGGCCGCCGTGCTCGCGACCGGAGTGCTGGCGGTCGGGGGGCTCGCGCCGACGGAGGCCGCCGGTGCGGACGGGCCCGCTGTTCACCCCGCGCACGTGTCGGCCAGCAAGCTCGTCGGCCGTGGTGAGTTCGTGTCCTTCGGCGACAGCGAGGGGGACGGGGCCGAAGGAGGCCTGATGGAGCTGAGGACCTTGGATCCTCCGACCGTCGTGTTCGGCTACTCCCTCGACGCCCGGGGCACGATGAAACTCGGTTCGCCGTACGAGGTGGGTCGGACGTCCGACGTGCCGACGTTGAAGGGCCGGGCCGGGAAGGTCAGTTGGATCATGCAGCACGGGTACCCGTCGGTCACCGCCGGTGAGCTCGGGAAACTCGTGCAGGGCGAGCTCACGGCGTCGCAGGCAGCCGTGGCGACCCAGGCCGCCATCTGGCGCCTCACCAACAACGTCAAGGGGGTCGTGAACAGCCCCGTGCCCGACAGGCTCGTCGACTACCTCGTCTCGCACGCCGTCGATGTCGAGGAACCGGCCGCTCCGCTGGCCCTCGTTCCCGGCACGGTGACCGGGAGCGCCGGGTCGCTGCTCGGGCCGATCACGGTCACCACCACCGGCGATCAGGCTGCCGGGCTCCTCGACCCGGCAGCGGTCGCGGCCGGTGTCGTGCTCACCGACCGGGCGGGAAACGTCCTCTCGGACGGCGACGGCGCGTTGATCCGCCCGGCCGGGAACGGTGACCCGCTCTTCGTGAAGGTCCCGGCGGGCGCGAAGCCGGGCAGCGGAACCGTCAGCGTGGCGGGGCTGGTGCCGGCCCGGGCGGGCCTGGTGGTCGTCAGCCCGGACAGCGAGCCCGTGATCCTCGCAGGCCTCAACAAAGTTCACACCATCACGCGAGCGGCGGTGAGTTGGACCGCGGCCACCTCCTCGCCCTCGCCCACGTCCTCGCCGGTGCCCACCTCCTCGCCGTCCCCGACCACGACCCCGAGCGACTCGGCGAGCCCGACGGCAACACCGACCACGACGTCCGGCCCGAGCCCGAGCGCGAGCCCGAGTGCGACGTCCGGTCCGAGTGCCACGTCGGGCCCGAGCCGGAGCCCGGCCCCGAGCGGGAGCCCCTCGGCGACCCCTGGGGGGGCACTCGCCTCCACCGGGGCCGGGGACGGCGTCGGGTTCGCGGCCGCGGCCGGTATCGGGCTGCTCCTGGTCGGCGGTGGGCTGGTCCTGCTCCACGAGCGCCGTCGGCGCCGCCGTAACGGCGCCTGAGCGCGGGGCGCCCCGGAGTGGGAAGTCGGCCGGTCCGACTTCCCACTCCAGTCCGCTGTCCTCCCGTACGGCTCAGCCGTCGGCCTGGGCGCCCTGGGCGGCCTGGTACAGCGGTTTGGTGATCGCGGAGGTGAACTGCGGGCCGACCAGGTGCCGGGTGCACGAGGGGGTGCCGCGCTCGCAGACCTGGCCCGAGGAGTCGAAGAAGCCCGCCTGGGTGTTGTCGCCCACCACGGTGCCGATCCCGGCGGACGGGTCGAAGTCGGCGATGCGGGGACCGCCGCTGGAGCCGCCGCCCATGACGCAGGGGGCGCCCCACAGGCCCCGGGGCTCCGGGTGGTCCTTGGTGCCGGGGTACTCGAGGGTCTGCCCGGTGCAGTGGGCGAGCCTGGCCCCGGTGAACTCGGGCAGGCCCGAGCGCGCGGGATCGCCCGAGGACTCCCGCGGATAGCCGAACTGGTGGACTGTGGCGTTGCCCGGCCGGTCAAAGCCGATCCGCTGTGCGGCGCCGACGGCGTCCTGGACGCGCCGGCCCTCGGCGTTGCGGTTCAGGACCAGGAACGCCTGGTCGTAGGCGTCGAACCGCAGGCCGTTCTGCTGGTCGTCGAGCAGCCAGGTGGTGTCGGCGATCCCGGCCCGGGCGACGAACTTGCCGTACGGGGCGAGGCCGTCGTGGTAGCCGGGGACGAACATCTCGTTCGACAGCCACTCGTTGTTGTCACCGAGGAGGTCGGTGCTGTTGACGCAGTGCGCCGCCGTGACGACGGTGCTGCGGTTCGCGCTGTTCACGACGGTCGCGGTGCAGCTCTCGTCCTCACCGTGGTTGGTGAAGAAGAGCCTGCCCACTGTTCTGCTCAGGGTGTCGGACCCGGTCCACGGGCCGCCGTCCGGGCCGCTCCTGGGCGGGTTGCCGGAGGACGGCTGGTTCAGGGCGGCCATCCGTTCCGGGGTCCAGTACGCCAGGACGGCCTGCTGCTGCGCGGCCGTGACCGCCGACGGGTGGACGGCGACCCGGCTCGTGGCGGCGCCGGTCGCCGGGTCGGCCGTCGCGCCGTCCACCGGGTCGGCTGCGGCGGGTGCGGCCAGCGCGAGCCCGGCGGCCAACACGGGGGTCGTCAGGGCGAGGTGAGTGCGTGTCCGGTTCCTGGTCCGGTCATGTGTGGGTGACATGGACGGCACTGTAGGAACGGGAGGTCAGGTTCACGTCCGGGGAGCGTCTCATCCGTCCATCGATCACGTCAGGTTCCGCCGGAGAGCGTCTCGTTCGTGTATCGGCGGTCACCGGTTCCGGGGCGGACATCCCCTACTCTTCCTCCATGCTGTCTGTGGTGGTGGCCCCTTGGGCGGGCGACGCGGAGCCGGTCCTGCTGCGCGCGCCGGACGAACTGCACGACGCCGCGAGCACGATGAAGGTCGCGGTCCTGGCGGCGCTGGCCCGCGGCGGGGTGGACCTCGACGCCGAGGTGCCGGTGGTGAACCGCTTCGAGTCCGTCGTCGGCGGGGAGTTCGGCAACGATCCCGACTGGGACAGCGATCCGCTGCCCTGGGAACTGCTGGGCACCCACGTGCCGCTGCGGCTGCTGGCCGAGCGGATGATCACCCACTCCTCCAACCTGGCCACCAACCTCTGCCTGGCCCGCACCGACCAGCGGACGGTGGCCGAGGTGTGGCGCCGGGCGGGGGCCACCCGCAGCTCCAGCCCGCGCGGGATCGAGGACTACGCGGCGCGCGCGGCGGGCGTGCACAACCGGGTGAGCGCCCGTGACCTGGTCCGCCTGCTGCACTCGCTCGCCGACGAGCCGGAGTTGCTGGCGCTGCTGGAACGCAACGACTACCGGGTCGACCTCGCGGCCGGTGTCCCGCCGGGCACCCGGATCGCGTTCAAGAACGGCTGGGTGCCCGGCGCCCGGCACTGCGTCGGCCTGGTCCACCCGTACGACTGCCCGCCGTACCTGATCGCCGTCTGCTACACCGGCCCGCTCGCCGACGGCACCGACCGCACCGACCCGGCGGCCCGCCTGCTGGCCCGGATCTCGCGGGCGGTCTGGCAGCGGCGCAAGGAGATCACCCGCTGATCGCGGGCATCGACGTGCCGTCCGGGCTCCAGGCGGCGACGATCCGGTAGTCCCAGCCGCGGTCCCCGTCAGGGGGACCGCGGCGCGCGGGTCGGGTCGGGTCAGGACCAGAGGGTGGAGGAGGCCATGGTGCCGTCGGGCCGGTAGTCGGCGGCGTAGGCGTAGATGTCGGCGTCGTTGACCATCGCGGTGTAGACCGTCCCGCCCGAGCTGCCGGCGGTGACGGTCCGCTCCTCGTTGTTGGTGTTGTGGACGACGTACTTGTGGCCCGCGCTGGTGCCCTTCATCCGGGCCCAGACGGCGCGGCAGGTGCGGCTGTAGCGCAGTTCGACGCCGGTGTCGGCGGTCAGCAGCGTGGTGGCGTCGTTCTGGCAGACGGTGCTCGCCGGGTCCAGGCCGGTGCAGCTGGCCGCGTAGCAGATGGTCGCGGCCGAGGCGGGGGCCGAGCCGAGCGCGATGCCGGACAGGGCCAGGGCCAGGGTCGAGCCGATCATCGCTGCCTTGCGGGTGATGGGGCGCATCGTGTGTTCCTCGTCCTCGGGTGCTGGATCCGTACGGGGCCCGACTATCCGGCCCGGACCCGGTGTCCCGCTACGCCTTGGGATCTCCGGGACGTCCCGTCCCCGTCCAGGGATCGCACCCGGGAACCGAGTCCGAGGACAGGACCCGGGACAGCGGCCGAGGAGCGCGAACGGCCGCGCCCCGCCGGACGGTTCCGGCAGGGCACGGGGTCACGACGCGAGGCGACCGGCTCAGTACGGCTTGACGAGGACGTGCGCGGCGCCCGGGATGCCGATCTTGAGCAGCTCGTCCTCCTCCGGGGTGGTCGGCGTGCCGGTCTCCTGCTTGAGGACGGCGCGGGACAGCGACTGCACCCACATGGCGCGCGGGCGGCGGCGCGCCTCCCAGGCGGTGAGGGCGGCCGGGACGTCGGACGCCGCGTCGAGGCTCTCGGCGAGGACGAGGGCGTCCTCGACGGCCATCGCGGCGCCCTGGGCGAGGTGCGGGGTGGAGGCGTGGGCGGCGTCGCCGGCGAGGACGACGCGGCCGACGTGCCAGGGCTCCTCGACGGTGACCTGGGAGATCCGGGAGTAGACCACGGCGGCCGGGTCGGTGACCTGGGCGAGGGCCTCGGCGATGGGGCCGCCGAAGCCGGCCAGCCGCTCGTGGAGCTGCTCGTGGGCGCGCTCCGGGTCCGGGCGGAAGTCCTCGGCCTCGGCGAACACCGAGCCCAGGTACATGAGTTCCTCGCTGATCGGGGTGAGCAGCGCCTTGGCCTTCAGGTTGCCGGCGGACATCACCACGCCCTTGACCTCGGGCGAACGCGGCAGGGTGACGCGCCAGTTGGCGAAGCCGGTGTACTCGGGGGCGTACCGGTCGCCGTACAGGTGCCGGCGCAGCGGCGAGCCGATGCCGTCGAAGCCGACGACCAGGTCGTAGCGGCCGCCGTGGCCGTCGGTGAGGGTGACGTCGACCCCGGTGCCGTCGTCGGTGAGCTCCGAGATCGTGGTCCCGAAGCGGACCTCGGCGCCGGCCGAGGTGGCGGCGGCGGCCAGTACCCGGGCCAGGGCGGGGCGCGGTATGCCGTTGTTGGAGGGGGCGTCGCCCATCCGGGGCTGGGGGATCTGCGCGAGGGTGGTGCCGGCCGGGTCGCAGATGGTCAGCACCTCCCACTCGAAGCCGACGGCGAGGCACTCGTCCAGCACGCCGATCTCGCGCATCACGTGCAGGGCGTTGGACGGCTGGATGATGCCGACGCCCAGGGCCTCCAGCCCGTCGCGCAGTTCGGCGACGTCGACGTGGTGGCCGCGCCGGGCGAGGGCGGTGGCGAGGGTGAGGCCGCCGATGCCGCCGCCGTGGACGAGGACGCGCAGGGGTGTGGTCATGGAAGGGTGCTCCAGAGTACGGGGCTCGAGCGGGGGCTCGAACGGGCTCAGCCGACGGGGGTGGCGGCGAGGTCCATCAGGTGGTCGACCAGGGCGAGCAGCAGGTCGCGGCCGAAGCCGCGCTCGCGTACGTCGCCGATCAGCATCGGGACCTGCGGGTCGAGGTCGAGGGCGGCCCGGATCTCCTCCGGGGTGCGGGTGTTGTGGCTGTGGAAGCAGTTGATGGCGACCACGAACGGGATGCCGCGGCTCTCGAAGAAGTCGATCGAGGCGAAGCTGGTGTCGAGCCGCCGGGTGTCGGCGATGACGATGCCGCCGAGGGCGCCGTTGACCAGGTCGTTCCACATGAACCAGAAGCGCTCCTGGCCGGGCGTGCCGAACAGGTAGACCACCAGCTCGGGGCTGACGGTGATCCGGCCGAAGTCGAGGGCGACGGTGGTGGTGTCCTTCTGGTCGACGCCGTCCAGGTCGTCGACGCCGACGCTGGCCGTGGTCAGGTACTCCTCGGTGCGCAGCGGGGTGACCTCGCTGACCGAGCCGACCAGGGTGGTCTTGCCGACGCCGAAGCCGCCCGCGATCAGGATCTTGACCGCGGCGGGGGCGGCGGGGGCGGCGGGGGCCGCGGAGGCGGCAACGGGTGCGGGGGAGTGGGGTGTTGCCATGGTTCAGAGTCTCCGGAGTCCTTCGCGTACGGCCGTGAGCAGGCCGAGGTCCACGCCCCCGGCGGCGCGGGCGACCGAGAGGGGTGCCCGGGCCTTCAGCAGGCCCTGGGCGACGAGGTCGCCCAGCAGGATCTTGGTGACCGAGACCGGGAGGTCCAGGCCGGCCGCGACCTCGGCGACGGCGGCCGGGCGGCGGCAGCGGTCGAGGATCAGCCGGTGTTCGGGCTGGAGGCCGCGGGCGCCGGTGCGGCTGCCCCGCGCCAGGGCCGCGTCGGCCTCCTCCTCGGCCGTGGTGAGCACGGTGATCAGGGTGAGGTCGTCGCGCTCGGGCGCGGTCCGGCCGCGGGTGATGGTGTACGGGCGGACCATGACGCCGGTCTCGTCCTCGGCGTACGGTTCCTCCAGCTCGCTCCAGTGCGGCGTCCGGCCGCGGGCCCGCGGGTCCTCCTCGCCGGTGTGCGGCCCCACCCCGGTCAGCCCCGGGTCCGGGAGGCGAAGACGTCGAAGGACGCGGGGGCGCCCTCGGCGCGGGCCGGGGTGGTGAGCTTCTGGCCGACCTGCTGCACCAGGGTGTGCATGGCGACGGACATCACCTCGGCGTCGACCTCCTGGGAGGCGACCACGGCCAGGTGGGTGCCCTGGGCGGCGGCGATGACGAACAGCCAGCACTCGGCGAGCTCGACGATCACCTGGTGTACCGGCCCGCCGTCGAAGAGCTGGCCGACGCCCCGGGCGAGCGACTGCTGGCCGGTGGCCACGGCGGCGAGGCGCTCGGCGTCGGCGCGCTCGATGGTGCGGGAGTGGCTGACCACGAGGCCGTCGTCGGAGAGCAGGACGGCGTTGCGGGTCCCGGGCACCGAGTCGACGAGTCCGTCCAGCAGCCAGTCCAGGTCCTGGTGGGTGGCGATCGTGCGGTTCATCACTGGTCATCCGTTCGTGTGGTTCGGGGGTCCGCGGCCGGCAGGGCCCAGGGGGAGGGCGCCGACGCGGGGGCGGGGGGACCGGCGGGCGGAGCGGGGGGAGCCGGCGGGGTGGGGCGGGCGGGCAGCGGGTGTTCGCCGCTGTCCTGGGAGCGGGCGGCGCGGGACTGCCGCTGGAAGGCGCCGATGGTGGCGCCGGAACGGCGGACGGGCCGTTCGGTGCCCTGGGGGTACTCGGGACGCTCGGCGCCCTGGGGGTGCTCGGACGGGGCGGCGGCGGGCTGCCCGGCGCCGGGCAGCCCGGCCGCCGGGTCGACCCATTCCTGCCGGGTCGGCGGGGGCACCCGCAGCTCGGCGGCCAGGCTGGCCTGGCGGACGCGCTGGGGCAGCGGCGGCTGGCCGCCCTCGACCTGGCTCACCGGCACGGCGGAGGGGTACTCGCGGTGCCGGCGCCGCTCGGCCAGCCGGTAGTGGTCGGCCGGGCGGTACTGCTCGTCGGCGTACGGGGCCTCGGCCTCGGTGACCCGGGCGTAGGCGATGTCCGGGTAGGCGGGGGCCTCCGGCGCGGGGGTGGCGGTGCCGGTGGCGGGCTGCGCCCCGGCCGGTGCGGCGGCGTAGGCCGGGGCCGGGTCGACGGGGGAGCTGTGCTGGATCGGCTGCTCGTACGACGGCGCCTGCTCGTACGGCTGCGGCGACGCCTGCTGATGGGACTGCGCCGGGAACGGGGCCTCCGGGAACGGCGCTTCCGAGAACGGCGCTTCCGGGAATGCCGCTTCCGAGAACGGTGGTTCCGGGAGCGGGGCTTCCAGTGGCCCCGGCTCCTGGAAGGCCGGGGCGACGCACTGCGCCGGAGCGGCGGTCGCGACCGGTGCGCCGACGCCGGCCCCGAGGCCGACCCCGCCGACCCCGACCGGCAGCTGCTCGAAGGAATCCACCGGTGCGACCGGCGGCCCGACCGCCACGGCCGGCTGGGCCGCCTCGTCGGAGGCGGAGCGCACCGCCCGGCGGGAGCGCCGGACCAGCGGGATGGGTTCGACGGGGGCGGCGTCCGGGAGTCCGGCGTCGCCGTCGATGACCAGCTCGTCGGGGACGAGCACGACCACCCTGGTGCCGCCGAAGGCGGACGGCCGGAACTCGATCCTGAGTCCGGTGAGCGAGGCGAGCCGGGCGACGACGTGGAAGCCGAGCCGGATGTCGTCGGCCCGGGCGAGCACGTCGGTGCGCGGCGGGCGGCTCATCAGCTCGTTGGCCGCGTCGTACTGTTCCGGGTCCATGCCGAGGCCGCGGTCCTCGATCTCGACCGCGAGGCCGCGGCCGACCATGGCGGCCCGGACCTCGACCGGGGTGGGCGGCTTGGAGAAGGTGGTGGCGTTCTCCATCAGCTCGGCGAGCACGTGGGCGACCGGCCCGACGGCCCGTTCGGAGAGCCAGGGGTGGCCCTCGACGTCGATCATGATCCGCCGGTAGTCCTGCACCTCGCCCTGGGCGGAGCGCAGCACGTCCAGCAGCGGGACGGGCTTGCGCCAGCGCCGCTGGGGCTGGCCGCCGGCCATGATGACGAGGTTCTCCTCGTAGCGGCGCAGGCGGGCGGTGAGGTGGTCGAGGTCGAACAGGCCCTCCAGGACCTCCGGGTCCTCGTGCTTGCGCTCCAGTTCGTCGAGCTTGCGCAGCTGGCGCCCGATCAGCAGCTGGGTGCGGCGGGCGATGCGCTGGAGCAGTCGCTCGAAGCCGCGGTGCTGGTCGGCCTGCCGGACGGCGGCCTCCAGGGCGGCGGAGCGGGCCAGGTTGAGGGCCTGGCCGAGGCGGGCGAGTTCGTCGGTGCCGTTGCCGTGCTCGCCGGTGGTGACGGCGCGGCTCGCGGCCTCGGTGTCGACCTGTTCGCCGCGGCCGAGGCGGTCGACCACCTCGGGCAGGGTGCGCTCCATCTCCTCGGCCTGGGTGTGGAGTTCCTTGATGCGGCGGCGCAGCGAGCGGCTGAGCCGCCAGGAGGCGATGACCACCGCGATGACGGTGATCAGGCCGACCACGGCGGTCAGCACGACGCGGGTGAGCAGGCCGAGGATGGTGCCCTTGCCGACCTCGACGATGGCGCCGGTGCGGGCCTCGATGGCCTTGACCAGCTGGGGGTTGAGCTGGTCGACGGCCTGGCGCCACTGGTCCTGGGCGGCGGGCAGTTTGACGGTGCCGTTGGACTCGGCGGCGGTGGGCCGGGTGAGCTGCTGCTCGACGGCGGTCTTGGCCTGCCAGGCGGGGCTGTTCATCAGGTCGTGCCAGGCGGCGGCCTCGCCGTCCGGGACGTACGGGACGACCTGGACGGTGAACAGGTGGTCCTGGGCGCCGATCAGCTGCTGGACCTGCTGGTAGTCGGCGGTGCTGAGCCGGCCGGTGGGCCAGCCGCGGGCCAGGACGGCGTCCTCGCGGGCCAGCATCTCCTTGGCCCAGAAGGAGTTGACCAGGGTCTTGGACACCCAGGTGACCTCGCCCGCGTCGACGTGGCTGAGCGCGGTGAACAGCCGCAGGTCGACGGCGATGAGGTCGGTGTAGTACGTGAAGACGGCCTGCTGGTCGAGGGCGCCCTTGTCGACGGCGGCCCGTTCCTCGGCCAGTTTGCCCATGGCCTGCCGGGCTTCGGCGACGGCGGTGCGGACGTCGTCGGGGGCGTTGTCGGCGGTCTCGCCGGACAGCGCCTGGAACTGGCGCACCGCGTCGTCGGTCAGCTGCCGCTGGTGGCGCAGCTGGTCGGCGTTGCTGCCGGGCCGGGCGAGCGCCTCGGCGCTGAGCCGGCGCTCCTCCTGGAGGTTGTAGTAGACGATGTTGGACGGCTGGCCGGCCTTCTGGGCGAGCATGCCCTGGGCGGCCTGGCGCTGGAAGTCGAAGACGGTCTCACCGCTGGTCACCGCCCAGAGAGCGACCAGGGCCAGGCTGGGGACGACGGCCAGGACGAGCAGCGCCGTCCGCAGGGACAGGCGTGGACGCCTGCGGGGGGTCTTCGGCGTCGGGGGCCGCCGATTCGCACGCGCGCGCAGAGCAGACTCCTTGGGACTGGCGGCCGGCCGGTGAGGGGCGGGCCGTCCGGGCACGGGCTTTTGACGAAGCGATACTAGCCATATCGTGTGATTGGAGTGAAAGCCCGTGTGCCACCTGCGTGGTGCTTGTGCACCAGCCGGACACAATGTCACCCCCGCGTTGACCGTCTGTGTCCGAAGCAGCCGGGTTTGCTCCTGCCTGACACAGTGTCGTCCCCACTCCGGGCCGTTGGGTGGCCGCGGTGTGAAAACTGTGTGACGCCCCCTCCGGAAGACGGCCCGCGCCCTCCGGTGGGTTCAGCGAGGGCCGCCCGCCGGTGACTTCGAGGGGAGCATCCGCCGGTGGGTTCAACGGGGCCGCCCGCCGCTGGGTTCAGTGCGGGCTGAGCAGCCGCGAGCGCGTCGACTCCAGCTCCGCCGCCAGCACCCGCCCCGCCGCCGCCGGATCGCCCTCGTGCAGCGCCCGCACCAGCTCCGCGTGCGAGTCGTACCCCTGGTTCGGATCCCCCTCGCGTAGACCGAACAGTCCGACCAGGGCCACCAGGTGCTCCCGCAGCACCGGCGCGAACTGGGCGAAGAGGTCGTCCAGGACGGGGTTGTGGGCGGCGGCGACGATCGCCGTGTGCAGCGCGATGTCGGCGTCCACGAAGACCGCGTCGTCCGCGCCGCCGGCCGCCAGGCGTGCGGCCAGTGCGGCGTCCACGGCGGCCAGGTCGGTCTCCGTGCGGCGCTCGGCGGCCAGTCGGGCGGCCTGCACCTCGACCATCGTCCGCACCTCGTAGACGTGCGCCAGCTCGGCGGCCCGCAGCCGGGTGGCCCAGTCCCCGGCGGTCGGGCGGTCGGACGTTACGAACACCCCGGCGCCCTGGCGGGCGCGCACCATCCCGGCCGCGGCGAGGGTGCGCAGCGCCTCCCGGACGGTGGAGCGGCCGACGCCCAGCTCCTTGGCGAGCGCGACCTCGCCGGGCAGCCGGCCGCCGACCGGCCACTCGCCCGACCGGATCCGCCGCTCGATCAGTTCGGCGGCCTGGGCGGCGAGGTGGGAGGGGCGGAGCGGGGGCATCGTCGTCACCTGTCAGGTTGTCTGAGGACTTCGGTCATGGTTACCCTACCCGGCATGCAGCCGTGGAGCGCTCTCCTTCTTGGTGGCCGCAGCGGGGCGTGACCTGACCGGCACCCCGCTGCGGGGCGCCGTCCTGCCGGTCCCCGGAACCAGAGCGCGGGAATCCGATCCCGATCCGATCCCGATGATCCGGGCGCGATCCCGATGATCCGATCGTGATCCCGATCCCCGATGATCCGATCCCGCTGCCCGGCTCCGGCACCCGAGTCGAGGACCCCCGAGGACGCCCGATGCGATTCCCGACCCTGCACGCCCCCGCCGGCCCCACCCCGGCCGACGCCCCCGCCTGGAACCCCCAGCGCGGCGGCGCCATGCCCTCCCACCGCTACCGCCCCGCCCACGAGCGGGTCCAGGTGCCCGCCCTGCTGCGCCGCTGGCCCGGCCGCCGGACCGAGCGGGCCCCGCTCTGGGTGCCCGTCGACCTGCGCGACGGCAACCAGGCGCTCGCCGAGCCGATGGACCCGGCGCGCAAGCAGCGGATGTTCGACCTCTTCCTGGCCATGGGCTTCAAGGAGATCGAGGTCGGCTACCCCTCCGCCAGCCGCACCGACTTCGCGTTCGTGCGCCGGCTCGCCGAGACGCCCGGGGCGGTGCCGGAGGACGTCACCGTGGTCGTCTTCACCGCCGCCCGGGCCGACCTGATCGACCGCACCTTCGAGGCCGTCGAGGGCCTGCCGCGCGTCCTCGTCCACCTCTACACCGCCACCGCCCCGCTGTGGCGGGACGTCGTCCTCGGCAAGGACCGGGCCGAGCTGCGGGCGCTGATCACCGCCGCCGCCGAACGGATGGCCCGGCTCGGGGGCGACCGGGACGGCCTGCGGTTCCAGTTCTCGCCCGAGGTGTTCAACCTGACCGAACCGGACTACGTGCTGGAGGTCTGCAACGGCCTGACCGAGCTGTGGGACGCGAGTCCCGACCGGCCGGTGGTCCACAACCTGCCGGCCACCGTCGAGATCGCCACCCCCAACGTCTACGCCGACCAGATCGAGTACCTCGACCGCCACCTGGTCCGGCGCGACAGCGTGATCCTCTCCGTCCACCCCCACAACGACCGGGGCACCGGCGTCGCCTGCGCCGAACTGGCCGTGCTGGCCGGCGCCCAGCGGGTCGAGGGCTGCCTGTTCGGCAACGGCGAGCGCACCGGCAACGTCGACCTGGTCACCCTGGCGCTCAACCTGCACACCCAGGGCGTCGACCCGATGCTCGACCTGTCCGACATCGACACGATCCGCCGCACCGTCGAACACTGCAACCGGCTGCCCGTGCACGAACGCCACCCCTACGCGGGGGACCTGGTGCACACCGCCTTCTCCGGCACCCACCAGGACGCCATCAAGAAGGGCTTCGCCCGGCACGCGCGGACCGCCGCCGAACTCGGCCTGCCCGAACGGGAGGCGCCCTGGTCGGTGCCGTACCTGCCGATCGACCCGGCCGACCTCGGGCGCGACTACGAGGCGGTGATCCGGGTCAACAGCCAGTCCGGCAAGGGCGGCATCGCCTACCTGCTGCAGAGCGCCGCCGGACTGGAGCTGCCCCGGCGGCTGCAGATCGAGTTCGCCCGGGTCGTCCAGGAGGCCGTCGACGACAGCGGGCGGGAGGTGACCGGCGAGGAGCTGTACGCGCTGTTCCGGGCCGAGTACCTGGACGCCGGTGCCGCCCGCGCCTGGCGGGTCGACGGCGGCCGGGCCGAGGTGGACGGCCGCCCGGGCCGCGGTGCCGGGCCGGTGGACGCCGTCGCGGACGCGGTGGGGGTGGAGGTGCTCTCCTTCACCGAGCACAAGGTCGGGGGCAGCCCGGACGCGATCGCCTACGTCGAGGCCCGGGCGGGCGACGGCGCGGTGGTCTGGGGCGTCGGACGCGACGCCTCGGTGCTCACGGCCGGCGTACGGGCGGTGCTCAGCGCCGCCGCCCGCGCGGCCGCCCGCGCGGCCGCCCGCGCGGCGTCCGGAACGGCGTCCGGGATGGCGTCCGGGGTGGCTTCCGGACGCGGAAAGGCATGATGGGGCGATGAGTTCACCCCTTCCCGCACGAAGCGTCGCGGTCGCCGAGGCACTGGCGGCCGCCGGCGTCACCGGTGAGATCCTCGTCCTGCCCGACTCCGCCCGCACCGCGGCCGAGGCCGCCGCCGCCCTCGGCTGCGAGGTCGGGGCGATCGCCAACAGCCTGGTGTTCACCTGCGACGGCGAACCCCTGCTGGTGATGACCAGCGGCGCCCACCGGGTCGACACCGCCCACCTGGCGGCGGAGTTGGGCGCGGGCCGGATCACCCGGGCCTCCGCCGACCAGGTCCGCGAGGCCACCGGCCAGGCCATCGGCGGCGTCGCCCCCACCGGGCACCCGGCGCCGCTGCGGACCGTCGTCGACACCGCGCTGCGGCAGTACGAGGTGCTGTGGGCGGCGGCCGGGCACCCGCACACCGTGGTGCCGATGACGTACCAGGAGCTGCTGCGGGTCACCGGCGGCGCGGCGACGGCCGTGGTGCCGCCGTCGGAGCCGAGCGCGGCGGCCGACGGCTGACGGCCGGTAGCCGGGCTCGCAACGGCCCACCGCCGTCCCGGCGGTGGGCCGTCGCCGTGCGGCGCGTCCCTGGGACGCCCGGGACGCCGGGGGCACCCGGGCCGCAGACGGGTCCCGGGGCGGACGGCGTCCCAGGGACGGGGAAGCGCTAGCGGGACGCCGTCGGCGGCTCCTAGCGTCTCCCCACGGCGGCCGGTCGCGGCCGACGGCCGTCCGGCGCCGCCGATCCCCTCTCCTGCGCTCCGCGCTCAGTCAGTCAGTGAGGAACCGTCATGAAACGCATCTCGGCCATCGTCGCCGCGATGTTCGCCGCGCTGCTCGCGGCCGTGCTCGTCGCTCCGGCCGCCCAGGCCGCGAGCTGGCCGCTGGTCCGCAGCGGTGACCGCGGTGACAACGTCACCACCGTCCAGTACCTGCTGTCCGCCCGCGGCTTCGCGACCGGCGTCGACGGCGACTTCGGCCCCGGCACCGAGGGCAAGGTCAAGGCCTTCCAGCAGTCCGCCGGCCTGAACCCGGTCGACGGCATCGTCGGCGGCGACACCTGGTCCAAGCTGATCGTCACGGTCCGCAACGGCGACAACGGCGACGCCGTCAAGGCCCTCCAGGTCCAGCTGAACGCCCACGGCGCCGGCCTCGCCGTCGACGGTGCCTTCGGCCCCGGCACCGACGGCAAGGTGCGCGCCTTCCAGCAGAGCGCCGGCCTGAACCCGGTCGACGGCATCGTCGGCCCGGCGACCTGGGGCGCCCTGCTCGGCGGTGGCGGCAGCACTGGCGGTTCCGGTGGCGGCAGCGGTGACAAGCTCACCCAGTCGCAGGCCGCCTCGATCTTCTCGTCCGCCGGCATCACCTGGTCGTCCTCGGGCGGCTGCTCGGACCGCAACAACAGCAGCTGCACCTCCTTCGACGGCCTGCGCCGCGCCTCGGCCGACGGCGCCGTCAACTTCAAGCGGGCCAGCAACTGCGCGGTGAACATCACCGGTGGCACCGAGGCCGGCCACGCCAGCGGCACCTACAGCCACGGCACCGGCTACAAGCTGGACTTCGGCATCACGAGCTGCATCACCAACTACATCCACGGCAACTTCTCGCACAGCGGCACCCGCGGCGACGGCGCCGACCTGTGGACCGCCCCCTCCGGCAACATCTTCGCCAACGAGGGCAGCCACTGGGACGTCACCTTCATGAACTGACGCCTGCGGAGCGCTTCCTGAGCGGCGCACCCTGCTGGGGCAGGGCCACCGGAAACCCTCCGGTGGCCCTGCCCCGTCGCGTTGGGGGCGGCCTGGTACCCGGGCGCGGCCCGCCGGACCCCGCCCGCAGGGCGCCGTCCGCGACGGGGACACTGGGGTACGGGCCGTCCACCGGGCCGGCCCCTTCGCAGAGTTGACGAGGAGCCGACGTGCCCGCCCTGCTCATCCTGAACTACGACGTCACCGACCCTGAGCGCCTGGAGGCCTACCGCCAGGGCGCCGCCGCCGTCCTGCTGGGCCCCGCGGAGCTGGTCGCCAGCACCGACCGGACGGTCCACCTGGGCGAGGGCGGTCGCCCGCCCGGTGGCAGCCACACCGTGGTGCTGCGCTTCGCCGACGCCGAACAGGCCCACGCCGCTTACGCGTCGGACGCCTACCGGGGCCTGCTGGAGGAGCGCCTGGCGGCCACCGTCCCGTTCACGGCGATGATCGTGCCCGCCCTCTGACCCCGCCCCCCGACCCCTCCCTCCGTCGGGCACCGCACCGGGCACCGCGTCCGGTTACCGCACCCGGCGGACGACGGTGAAGCCGTCCCAGCCCTTGGCGCCGACCGTCTGGAGCGCCGTGGCCTCCAGGCGGTCGTCCGCGGCGATGTCCGCGAGGACGGTGCGCACGCCCCGGACCCGGTCGTCGTCGCTGTCCGGGTCCGTGACGGCGCCGTTGCGCACCACGTTGTCGATGACGATCACGCTGCCGGGGCGGGTCAGCGCCAGGGAGGCCTTCAAGTAGGCCGGGTTGCTGGGCTTGTCGGCGTCGATGAAGACGAAGTCGTACGGCTCGGTGCCGGCCTCGACCAGCTGCTCGGCCGACTTGAGCGCGGGGCCGGTGCGGAGGTCGACCCGCTCGGCGACGCCCGCCCGGCGCAGGTTGTCGGCCGCGACCGCGGCGTTCTGCGGCTCCAGCTCCAGGGTGGTGACGTGGCCGTCCCCGCCGACGGCGCGGGCCAGCCAGATCGTGCTGTACCCGGCCAGCGTGCCGAACTCCAGCACCCGCCGGGCGCCGCTCATCCCGCACAACAGGGCCAGCAGCTTCCCCTGGTTCGCCGCGACCTCGGCCTGCGGCATCGTCGTCGCCCCGCCGGACCGCCGGGCGTGCACCAGCGCCTCGTCCTCGGGGACGAGGGTGTCGACGAAGTAGGCGTCGACCTCGCGCCAGGCCTGTTCGGATGCGTACATGCCGTCGTTCCTCCCCAGCGGTGGTCCCGGCCGCTCGGGTCAGTCGGCGAGCCAGGCGAAGTCCTCAGGATGGCGCATCTGGTGCAGGCAGACCAACAGCCCGTTCCTCTCGTCGAGGTCCTCGACGGCGTCCAGCCAGGGGACGGCGGCGAGGAGTTCCACCAGGTCGTCGGTGACGGCGGTGTCGAGGAAGGCGTCGAGGTCGGCGGGTATCGGGTCGTCGGTCAGGCAGAGCCAGGCGAGGGCGGCGCCGACCCGGACCTCCGGCGGGCGGGCCTCGTCCCGCCACCAGGCGTGCAGGAGCGCGGTGGTGGCCGGATCACGCGTCTCCCAGGCGAGTTGACCGAGCGCCAGGACGAGGGAGGCGCGCACTGCCGGGTCCTCCTCGACGGCGAGGCGCCCGTGCAGCACGGCCGCGACCACGGGCGCCGGGGGCGGCACGACCGCTGCGGCCTGGGCGACGGCGTGGCGGACCTCCGGGTCCGGGTCGTCCAGCAGGTGGAGCAGCAGCGCCGCGTCCGCGGCCACGGCCGAACGGGCCGCCTCGATCGACCGGTTGGCCAGGCTGCCGTCCTGCTCGTACCGGGGCCGGTCCGCCGGGAGGCCGACGCGCAGCAGGCCGCCACGCGTCCCGTCGCCCCACGGCATCCGGTGGGCCACCGACGCCGTCAGCCGCACCAGCGAAGCGCGGTGCCGGGGGTGCGCGAAGGCGACGCGCAGCAGGAAGGGGACGGCCAGGGCGCCGGCCGTGGAGGTGCCGCCCTGGTGGGCGAGGCGGTTCCACAGCGTGGCGAGGGCTCCCTCGGAGGCCCTCGCGTCACCCAGGCGGACGGTCTCCAGCAGGGCGGGGACGTCCTGGGCCGAGCCGTAGGCGTGGTCGAACCGGGCCCAGGGCACCGCGTCGTAGCGCAGGTCGTCCTTGACCACCCGCGGTATCGCGGCCACGACCGGGCGCACGTCCTCACGCTCGGGCAGCGTGCCCGCCCAGCCCTTCGCGGCCGGTGCCGACGTCTCGGTCCCGATCCACCCCACAGCAGTTCCCCGTCCCGCAGACCAGTTGGTGCACACCCTTCCTCACATGTGCCACCGACAACCCGAAGGGCTGCCGGTGGCGAAGGTGGTGATGCTGGGGGATCGGGCGGCGTCAGGGCGCGGGCACCGGCTCCCGGTCGGTGGCCGGGGCGGTGCGCGGCGCCGGGGTCCGGGGCGGCGCCGGGCGGAGCAGGACGGCGCAGGCGAGGGCGGCCAGCAGGGCGAGCGAGGCCGCGACGACCAGGCAGAGCCGCAGGCCGTCCAGGAAGGAGCCGCTGAGCGCCGTCAGGGCCTGGCCGGTGGCCGGGCCGAGGTCCAGTCCGGCGACGGCGCCGAGGCCCTGCTCGCGGGCGACGTCGACGACGTGGCCGGCGGTCGCGGCCGGTACCCCGGCGTCCGTGAGCCGGCCGGGCAGGGCGTCCACGGCCCGGGTGGTCAGCAGGGCGCCGAGCACGGCCGGGCCGAGGGCGCCGCCGACCTGGCGGAAGGCGTTGTTGCCGGCCGCGGCCATGCCCGCCAGGTGGTGCGGGACGGCGGAGACGGCGGTGGCGGTCATCGGGGTGAGCACGGCGCCCAGGCCGAGCCCGAGCAGCAGCAGCCGCCAGGCGATCGAGCCGAAGGAGGTGTGGGCGTCGAGGTTCGTCAGCGACAGCAGCGAGCCCGCCGTGACGACCAGGCCGGAGGTGATCAGGACCCGGGCGGACACCCGGTGCATCAGGCGCCCGACGGGCAGGCTGGCGGCCAGCGACGCCCCGGTCACCATGACCATCCGCAGGGCCGCCTGGAGGGTGGTCAGGTGCTGCACCAGGCCGAAGTACAGGCTGAGCGCGAAGAAGAAGCCGATCAGACCCAGGAAACTGATCATGGCGACCAGCGAGGTGGCGGTGAAGGCCGGGCTGCGGAACAGGGCGGGGTCGATCATCGGACTCGCGCTGCGCCGCTCCACGGCGACGAAGACGACCGCGGCGAGCGCACCCAGCACCAGGGCGGCCACCGTGGCGGGCTCGCCGAAGCCGTTCGCGCCGCCCTCGATGACGCCGTAGACCACGGCGGTGACGGCCACGGCCGCGCTGATCTGTCCCGGCCAGTCGAGCCGACGGCCGTGCGGGGCGCGCGAGTCGGGCAGCAGGAACGCGGCGACGGCCAGCACGACCAGCGACACCGGGACGGGCAGCAGGAAGATCCAGCGCCAGGCGACGTGGTCCAGCAGCACGCCCGCGATCAGCGGACCCACGGCCAGCGAGGCCAGCAGGGACATCGCCCACAGCCCGATGAACCTCCCGCGCTCCCGGTGGTCGGGCACCGCGTGGCTGATCAGCGCCAGCGTGGTCGGCAGCAGCGCCGCCGCGCCGAGGCCGGAGGCGGCCTGCCCGGCCCACAGCACCTGGACGGAGTCGGAGCCCAGCGAGACCGCCGCGCCCACCGCGCACAGCGCCATGCCCGCCTGGAACACCCGCTTGCGGCCGTGGACGTCGCCGACCACGCCGGTGGTCAGGATCAGCGCGGCCATCGGCAGCACGAACGCGTCCGACACCCAGGACAGTTGGGCCGTGGTGGCGCCGAGCGCCCGCTGGATCGCGGGCAGGCTGACCGACACGGTGGTCACGGGCAGGTAGGCGACGAAGACGCCCAGGCAGGCCATGACGAGGGTGACGCCCCGTCCGGTCCTGGGGCCTTGCATCGTTGCGGAGTTCACGGAGGTCGTCCTTCGGGTGCGGAGGGTGCGGAGGGTGCGGAGTCGCCGACCAGCTTCACCCCGGCGGGTTCGGGATCCCCGAACGATCTCGGAGGACGTTCCGGAACATCCATTCCGGTGCCGACTGTGTGATGATTCCGCCATGCCCGACGCTCTGGACCGCACGATCATCCACGGACTCCACTACGGCCCGCGGGTCCCCTTCCGCCGCCTCGCCGAGGTCATCGGGGTGTCCGAGCAGACCGTGGCGCGCCGCTACACCGCGCTGCGCCGCAGCGGGGTCCTGCGCGTCGTCGGCCTGAGCTCCGCCGCCGCCCACGGCCGGGCCGAGTGGATCGCCCGCCTGCGCTGCCGACCCGACGCCGTGGGGCCGCTCGCCGACTCCCTCGCCCGCAGGCCCGACGTCGCCTACGTCGGCATCGCCTCCGGCGGTTCGGAGATCAACTGCATCATCCGCTCACCGGCCGGCACCGGCCGCGACGACGTCCTGCTGCGGCAGCTCCCCAAGGCGGCCTCCGTCCTCGACATGAGCGTCGACCTGCTCATCCACCCCTTCGGCCCCGAGCGCGCGGGCGGCTGGACCGGCGGCGAGGGCTCCCTCACCGAGGAGCAGGTCCGCCGGCTCGCCGGGGAGCGTCCCGCCCCCGTCGGCCCCCCGCTCACCCCGACCGACGAGGACCTCCCCCTGCTGGCCGCCCTGGCCGAGGACGGCCGCGCCTCCCACACCCGCCTCGCCGAGGTCACCGGCTGGTCCAAGCCCCGCGTCGCCCGCCGGATGGAGGCCCTGGAGTCCTCCGGCTCGCTGGTCTTCGACATCGACACCATGCCGGAGCGGCTCGGCTACGAACTCAACGCCACCCTCTGGCTCCAGGTCGACCTGTCCGGGCTGCACCGCATCGGCGAGGAGATCAGCCGGCACGACGAGGTCGCCTTCGCCGGGGCCGTCAGCGGCCGGCACAACATCATGGCCGTCGTGTTCTGCAAGGACACCCCGGACTTCTACCGCTACCTGAGCACCCGCCTCGCCCGCATCGAGGGCATCCGCGGCTACGAGATCAGCGTCCGCGTGCGCCGCCTCAAGCAGGCCGCCTCCCTGATCCACCACGGCCGGCTGATCCACCCGGCCCTGGCCTGACGGGTGCTGCGGCGCCGGCCTGCCGGTGGGCGCGGCGGGCCGGGGCCGGTCTGCGCTACTTCTCGTAGGCGGTCCACTGCTGGTTCTGGGAACCGACCGACAGCTCGGTGGTCACCCGCTGGTCCTGCCCGTTGGCCTGGAGGACGTAGTCCAGGTACTTCACGCTGGCGATGGCCGTGGCGTCCACGCTCGGTTCGACGATCCACCGCTGGGCGAGGTTGGTCGCGTCGCAGTTCTGCTGGGTGACGGCCTTGCCGGGGCCGGCGGCAGCGAGGCACTTGCCGTAGTGGGTGCCCTTGATGGTGAAGGTGCCGTTGCCGAGCGGAGTGAGGGTCCAGACCTGGTAGGTGAGGTTGGGGTCGCGGGTCCAGACCTCGCCGCCGAGGTACTCGTCCAGGTTGTTGAAGTCGCTCTGGACCTGGAGGGAAGCGGTGACCGGGACAGCGGCCGAGGCCGTTCCGCAGTTCAGGACGGCGCCGCCGGTGAGGGAGGCGGCCGCCACGAGGGTGGCGACGGCCTTCTGGGTGATGCGCACTGCTTCTCCTAGTTCGAGGGGTCGGCGAGCCCGGGGTGGGCTCGCCCGGCCGCGAAACTAGGGGCGCGAGGTGGGTCGTTTGTGGACGACTCGATGAGGGTAGGCCAACTGGTTCAGGCGTTTCGCTGGGACGGCGCAGCCGTGGCGGTCGCGAGGGTGAGGAAGGCGACCTCGACGGTGCGGTACCGGCCCGCCGCTGGGTGGCGGCGGACCGGTACCTGAAAGGGCGTCACTTCAAGTAGGGGGTCCACTGCTGGTTCGTGGTGCCGAGCGACAACTCGGTGGTGACGGGCCTGTCCAGGCCGTTGGCCTGGAGGACGGTGTCCAGGTACTTCGCGCTCGCGATGGCCGTGAAGTCCAGGCCCGGGTCGAGGTACCACCGTTGGGCGAGGTCGTTCGCGTTGCAGGGCTTCTGGGTGACGTTCGCCCCGAGGCCGTTGCTCGCGATGCACTTGCCGTAGTGGGTGCCCTTGATGGTGAAGCTGCCGTCGCCGAGCGGGGTGAGGGTCCAGTTCTGGTACGTGAAGCTGGGGTCGCGGGTCAGCACGGTGGTGCCGAGGTTCTCGTCCAGGTTGGTGCTGTCGCTCTGGACCTGGAGGGAGGCGGTGACCGGGACGGCGGCCGTGGCGGTCCCGGAGTTGAGGACGGTGAGGCCGGAGAAGGAGACGGCCGCCGCGAGGATCGCGACGGCCTTGTGGGTGATGCGCACTGCTGCTCACTCCTAGATCTAGGTAGTCGCGAGCCCGTTCGGTCGGGCCCGCTCAGCCGCGAAGCTAGGTGGGCGGCGGTGCGGTTCGGCCGCAGCTCGGGAGGTGTCGGCCCGAGTGGTCACGGTGTTTCACCTGGATGGGTCAGCCGATGCCGCCGCCCCCCGATGCCACCTGAACCCGGCCATAGCCGGACTCCCGGCAACTCGCACCCGTGAACCGCGAGGAGTGGGAAGTCGACGCTGCCGACTTCCCGTTCCTCCCGCGTGCCAGGGCCGCTACAGCGCGGCGCGGTACGCCTCCAGGCGCTCGGCCAGTTCCTCCGGGTGGCCGAGCATCGGCAGGTGGTCGCCGGGCATCTCGTCCGGCTCGATGCCGAGCCGCTCGACGGCCAGCCGCCGCATGAACTCCACCGGGAAGAACCGGTCACCGGCCGACAGCAGGACCTCGGTCGGCACCTGCGGCCAGGCGTCCAGCGGCCACGGGTCGCCGAACGGCGCAGCTGCTTGCGGTTGTTGGTGATGCGTCATCAGCTCGGCCGCGAGCTCCGCCGGGGTGTCGTGCAGGTAGAGGGTGACCGGGTCCTCCTCGGTGCCCTCGGGGACGCCCCGCCGCCGGTCGGCCTCCTGCCGGGCCCCGCCGTACCCGGTGGTGTCCCACCACGCGCCCGGCGTCTCGCCCGGGGCCGGGATCTGGGCCTGGAGCATGACCAGCAGGTCCACCGGCACCCGCGCGCACACCAGCGGCCCGGTGAAACCGCCGAACGAGTGCGCCACGACGACGAGTTCGGTCCGGCCTCCGATCGCCCCGACCACCGCGTCCGCGTACGCGCCGAGCCCGGCCGACTCGTCCCCGCACGGCAGGTCCGGTGCGATCACCTCGTGGCCCCGGCCGCGCAACTCGGCGGCCAGCGGCCCCCAGTACCACGCGTCCGCCGCCGCGCCGTGGATCAGTACGTACGTCGCCACCGTGCCCCACCTCCGTCTGCTCGGGAACTCGCCGCTCTCCGGAGCCGGGTGACCCCGTCACAAGCTACCCGCCCGCACCGGCCGCCCATCGGTTCCCACGACGGCCGGGCGGACGGCGGAACCTCAGGGCATGCCCGCCCGGCCACGTTCGGCGTCGGTGAGGTCGAGGGCGTTCAATCGTTGACGCCATCCGTCGACGCCTTCGGTCTCGTCCAACGCAGTGGCGAGCTCGATCAGCGTGGTGAGCGTCCGGGCCGTGTCCACGGGCGGTGCGGTGGGCCCGTGCCTACGCAGGGCGGTGGTGAGGACCCGCAGGGCGGCGCGGTCGTCGTTCTTGAACTCGCTGAGGATCCGGGCGTTGTCGAGGGCCCTGGCCAGCCCGGTGAGCTCCTTCGAGCCGCCGTACTCCAGCCCTGCGGGTTCGTCCCGCTGGATGAAGATGACCGAGTTCCCGGACGGGTCGACCATGGTGAACCGGCTTGCCCCCGGCCGGAACCGGGTGATGCGCGGCCTGCCCTTGGCCGGGACCTTCCCGTAGGCGGCGCGCAGGGCTCTGCTGAACTCGGCGTGGTAGGGCGCGACATCGTCGACCAGGATCAGGCAGCCTCCCACCTCCTCCTGGCCCGGGTCGGTGTTCTTCGGCGGTGTTCCGAAGTGCAGGGCGAAACCGCTCCACTCCAGTGCCAGGTAGAGGTAGGGCCGGGTCTGCTGGAAGGTGACCTCGAACCCCAGCGCCCGGTAGAACTCCAGCGTCTCCTCCACCGAAACGCACGGCATCACCGGCACCGTCGTCTCGTTGGCCCGTATCGTCGCTTCCGTCATGCCCGCCGCCTCTCGCTGTCCGCTCGGCACCACCGCTCCGAGCTTGCCGCAGATCGCGTTTTCGCGCCTATGGGGATCCCGGGGCGGCCGACGGGAAAGCCGGGTGCTCGAACGTCCCGGTCCCGCCTACGATCGCCCGCATGGAGCGACACGTGCCCCGTGGCCTCGGCCCCGTGGACAGTCATGCCGCCCGGTGCTGGGAGCGGGGCGACGCCGGGCACGAGCGGAGCATCCGCCTGCACCCGGTGCATCCCGAACGGAACCTCGCGCGGTACGTCGAGCGGATCGAGGCGGCGGGGTGGCGGCTGGTGGAGCGGACGTACCGGGACGACGGGGCCCACCGCCGGTGTTCGATGCGGTTCGCCCGTGGCGCCGGGTGAGCCCGGCCTCAGGTCAGGGTGCCCAGGGCCTGGAGGCCGGTGCGGCTGCTGCGGTAGACGGTGGAGCCGGCGGCGGCCAGCGAGACGTAGGTGTACCCGGTGCCGGAGCGGAGGTCGTCCGGGGCGTCCTGCCAGCGCGGGCTGCCGGTGGTGAGGTCGAAGGCGAACAGCCGGTCGTCGTTGGTGCCGACGTAGGCGACGCCGTTCGCGGTGGTCATCGAGCTCTCGCCGCGGCCCAGCCCCAGGGTCACGGTGGCCGTCCAACGCGGCTCGCCGGTCTCCGTGTCCATCCCGACGAGCTGCGTCCCGCTGAGGAAGCAGACCGTCCCGTCCGCGGCCGACAGCGGGTGGTTGGTCGCGCCACGCTGCATGCGCTGCCAGCGCACCCGGCCGGTGGCCGCCTCCAGCGAGCAGACCCATGTGGTGGTCGCGGTCCCGCCGGCGTACGTGAGCAGGACGGCGCCCCGGTGGACGACGGGGGTGGTGTTGACGCCGGGGACGGTCTCCTGCACCCAGCGCTGCTCGCCGGTGCGCGCGTCGAAGGCGCGGGCCCCGGCCCCGCCGGTGTACACGGTGTCGCCGTCCGCGGCCAGGAAGTCCCCGGCACCCGACGCCTTGCTCCAGCGCGTTTCGCCGGTGGCCGGGTCGTGGGCGTGCAGTGCGCCCCCGTGGACCGCGAACACGAGGCCGCCGCCGACGGCGACCGGGGTCTGCTCGGCGGGGAGCTCGGCCCACTCCGGCACCGGCACCTGCCAGCGCACCTCGCCGGTGGCGGCGTCCAACGCCTGCAGCCCGGTCGAGGTGGCCGTGTACACCGCGCCGTCGCCCACCGCCGAGGGGCGGCCGCCCAGGTAGGCGGAGACGGCGTCGGGCGAGTCGACCGCCCGGCTCCAGCGGACGGCGCCGGTGCGGGGGTCGAGCGCGCGCAGGTTGCCGTCGGACCCGGAGACGTAGAGGTCCCGCTGCGGGCCGTCGGTCAGGAGGAGCCGCCCGTTCGCGGCCGTCGTGCTCCAGAGCCGGGGGCCGTGCTCGGCGCTCCGGTCCGCCCACCAGCGGGCACCGCCCGCGACGGCGAGCGCGCCGATGCCGCCCGCCGCGCTCAACAGCAGCCGCCTGCGGTTGATCTGGTTGACCTGGGGGCGGGCCGGCGGGTTCTGGGCTGCTGCATCGGGATTCACTCCGTACAGGACTTCGTACCCGCTCGGATGGTTCCCGGCGCGCAACCCGGTGGCGGTCGGCGCGCAACCCGGTGGCGGCCGGCGCGGGAATCGGGGAGGCTCGGGCGCATGGTCTCGGTAGTGCAGAACGTGGCGGTCGACTGTGCGAACGCCTATGAGCTGGCCCGCTTCTGGAGTGAGGTGACGGGCCGACCGCTCGGCCCGGACGACGGGCCCGGCGACGAGGAGGTGGCGGTGATGCTCGCGGAGGGGCCGGTGCTGTACTTCAGTCAGGTGCCCGAGCCGAAGACGGCCAAGAACCGCCTCCACCTGTGCCTGCGCCCGGAGGGCCCGCGCGACCAGGAGGTGGCACGGCTGCTGGAGCTCGGCGCCACCCTCGTCGCCGACCGCCGCGAGCCGGACGGCACCGGGTGGGCGGTGCTCGCGGATCCCGAGGGCAACGAGTTCTGCGTGCTCCGCAGCGCCGCCGAGCGGGCCGCCACGGAGGCGGGGGCCTGAGCCGCCGTTCGACCCCGGCACTACGGGTGTCGTACGGGCGACTACAGGTGCAGTGTCGCCAGTTCCTCGGCCGTCAGCACGAGCCCGGCCGCGGCGGCGGAGTCGCGGACGGAGGCGGGGCGGCGGGCGCCGGGGATCGGCAGGACGCCGGGGGACTGGGCGAGGTGCCAGGCCAGGCAGATCTGCTGGGGGCTGACGCCCCGGGCGCGGGCGAGGGCGTGGAACGGGGTGTCGGTCGCCGGTGCGGCGGCGCCCGGGTCGTCGACGGCGCTGGTGGAGATGCCGCCGAGGGGGCTCCAGGGGAGGAAGGCCAGGCCGAGTGCGGTGCACAGGTCGAGGGTGTCGCGGGTGGCGGTGTACGCCGGGGAGAAACGGTTCTGAACGGAGACCAGGTGCGGGCCGAGGATCTCCCGGGCGGTGCGGATCTGCGCGCAGTCCACGTTGGAGATGCCGACCAGCCGTACCGTCCCCGCGTCCACCAGCTCGCGCAGCGCGCCGACCGAGTCGGCGAAGGGCACGGCCGGGTCGGGCTTGTGCAGCTGGTAGAGGCCGATGGCCTCGACGCCCAGCCGCGCGGCCGAGGCCCGGGCGGCCCGGTGCAGGTGGCGCGGGTCGCCGTCGACCGTCCAACTGCCGTCCCCGGGGCGGCCCCGCCCGCCCTTGGTCGCCACCAGGACGTCGTCGGTGCCGCCGCCGTACGTGGCCAGGGCGCGGGCGACCAGGCGCTCGTTGTGGCCCACCTCGTCCGCGTGCCAGTGGTAGGAGTCGGCGGTGTCGATCAGCGTCACGCCCGCGTCCAGGGCGGCGTGCACGGTGGCGACGGCCTGCTCCTCGGCCGGGCGGCCCTCGACCGACAGGGGCATCGCGCCCAGGCCGATCGCGCCGACGCCGAGGCCGCCGATCCGGCGGGTGGCGGGAGTCGTGGGGAGCGTGCTCATGCGTGGGCCTCCTTGACGGCCTGGGGCAGCCAGTCGGTGACGGGGGAGAAGCGGAAGCCCTGGTGGGCCGCCCGGCCGGTGTCCATCGCGTAGCAGTGGTCGAAGGAGAACGGGGAGTGCGGCCCGCCCGCACCGGCGACGGCCAACTCCGGCTCCCGGCCGACCACCTGGCCGACCACGGCGGACAACTCCCGTACGTCCAGGGCCTCCGGGGAGGCCGCGTTGACCGGGCCGGTGAAGTCCGCCTGCGCGGCCCAGGCCAGGAACCGGGCGATCTCCGGCGCGTGGACGAAGGACGCGCGCTGCGGCGACGGGTGCACGGCCACCGGCAGGCCGCGCCCGATCCGCTCCACGTAGTGCGCCAGCCGACCGGTGAAGTCGGCGCCGCCGAGGACGTGCGCGGTGCGGACGGCGACCAGGTCGAAGGGGGCCAGCCGGGTGAGCAGGGCCTCCGCCTGGCGCTTGCCCTCGGCGTAGTTCTCCGACCGGAACTCCCGCTCGGACCAGGGGAGTCGCAGGTCCACCCGCTCGGCCGACAGATCGAGCGCCTGCTCCGGCAGCGGTGCGCCGCCGGGGCGGCCGAGGTGGGCGTAGACCTCGACGGTGGAGGTGAGCAGGTAGCGCGGGGTGCGGTCGGCGAAGACTCGCGCGGCGACGGCCGCCTGGACGGGCGTGTAGCAGACCTGGTCCACGACGGCGTCGAAGCGCCGGTCGCCGAGCGCGGCGTTCAGCGCGGCCTCGTCGTTGCGGTCGGCGCGCAGGTGGGTCACGCCGTGCGGGGCGGGGACCGAGCCGCGGTTGACCACCGTCACCGCCGCGCCCGCGTCGCGGAGCTCCTCGATCAACTGCCTGCCGAAGTACCGGCTCCCGCCGATCACGCACACGTCCATCGTTCGGATCCCCTCTGTCCGGCCCGGTTCCGTACCGTGCCGTCCCATGCCGTGCCGTCCCGCACCGTGCTGTCCCGCACCGTGCCGCCCCGCCCTCTGCGGGTCGGCTTCGGTGGTCAGCCTGCCGCGCACGGGGCGACAGCAGTAGTGTCGACCTGGAGCCCTCGTCATAAGGAGAACTGTTGATCGACGTCCAGCGGCTGGCCGTACTGCGGGAGGTCGCCCGCCGCGGCAGCTTCAACCAGGCGGCGCAGGCCCTGCACTGCACGCCCTCGGCCGTCTCCCAGCAGGTCGCCGCCCTCGAACGCGGCCTCGGCGCGCCCGTCGTGGAGCGCTCCACCCGAGGTGTCACCCTCACCGACGCGGGCCGCCTCCTGGTCGAGGCGGCCGACGCGATCGCCGCCGAACTCGCCGACACCCGGCAGCGCATCGACCGGCTGACCGCCGAACGGACCGCCCTGACCGTCGCCACCTTCGCCAGCGGCGGCCGCCGCCTGCTGCCCGCGGCGCTCGCCGCCTTCGCCGCCGACCACCCCGAGGTGGAACTCACCGTCCTGGAGGCGGAGCCGGAGGAGAGCCTGCCCGCCGTCCGCGAAGGCCGGGCCGACCTCGCCCTCGCCTACCACCTCGACGGGCCGCCGCCCAGCCGCCCCGGCGACCGCTCCGGCCTGGACTGGACCCCGCTCGGCGCGGACCCGCTGCGGGTCGTCCTGCCCGTCCGGCACCCGGCCGCGATCCGCTACCGGGACCGGCCCGAGCCGCCGCACCTGGCCGAACTCGCCGACCAGCGCTGGATCCTGGGCTGCCGCAAGTCCGCCGGCCAGCTCACCCACCACGCCGCCCTGGCCGGGGTCGAGCTGCGGATCTCCTGCACCGCGACCGACTACGAGTTCGCCCAGTCCCTCGTCCGGGGCGGGATCGGCATCGCCCTCATCCCCGAGATCGGCCTCGCCCCGCACCCCGACCTGGTCGCCCTCCCCCTCGCCGAACCCGGCCCCCGCCGCCACCTCGGCCTCGCCCTCGCCCGCCGCCGCCGGGGCCACCCCGCCCGCCTGGCCGAAGACCTGGCCGCCCACCTGACCGGCCGAGGATCAGGCGGGTCCTGACGCGACGGGCCCTCGCGGCCCGTCGACCCGAGGGAGCCGTTCCCGGCGGCGGGGGCCGTCCACGGCGCAGCCCGCCGGGCTGGAATGCGGTGGCCCGGGGGCGGTGGGCGCGCCAGAATGCCGCCATGCAGGCGATCACCGAGCACATCGAGCACATGGCGGCCCGGCTGGCCGAAGTTCCGGGCGTGGTGGGGGTGATGCTCGGGGGCAGCCGGGCGCGGGGGGAACACCGGCCGGAGTCCGACTGGGACCTCGGGGTCTACTACCGGGGCGAGTTGGACCTCGCCGCCCTGGGGGAGGTGGCGGGCCCCGGGGTCGAGGTCGCCGGGCCCGGCGGCTGGGGGCCGTGGGTGAACGGTGGGGCGTGGCTGCGGGTCGGCGGGGTCGCCGTGGACTGGATCCTGCGGGACCTCGACCGGGTCGAGCGGGTGTGGGCGGACTGCCGCGCGGGCCGCTACGAGGTCGGCGTGCAGGCCGGGCACCCGCTCGGGTTCTGGTCGCCCTGCTACGTCGGGGAGCTCGCGCTCGGTCGCGTACTCGCTGACCCGGCAGGGGAGTTGGCGACCCTGCGGGCGCAGGTCGCGGACTATCCCGAACCGCTGCGGGCGGCCCTGACGGCCGGGGCCTGGGAGGCGGAGTTCCTGGTCGGTGCGGCCGCGAAGGGTGCGGGGCGGGGCGACGTGCTGTACGTGTCGCTCTGCCTGTCCCGGGCCGTCGGCGTGCTGGTGCAGGCGCTGTACGCGCGGGACCGGCGCTGGTGCCTGAACGAGAAGGGCGCGCTGGCCGTCGCCGGTCGACTCGACGGTGTGCCCGTCGACTTCGAGGCCCGGGTGCGTCGACTGCTCGGCTCCGCCGGGGAGGCGCCCGAGGCGCTGGCCACGACGGTGGACCGGGCGCGGCAGTTGGTCGGGGAGGTGGTGGCGGTCCTGCGCGGATGACCGCACGCGCCTCCCGCCACTCTCAAGCTATAGCGCACGGGGGGTCTTGCCGCAAGGCCCCGGTCGTGCCGCAGAATCTCCCCCTCCAGGGTGGTTCCTGGGGAGAACGGGAGGAATGTCAGGATGCGTGTGGTGCTCTCCACCTACGGTTCGCGCGGTGACGTCCAGCCGCTGGCGGGACTCGCGGTGAAGTTGCGGGAGCTCGGCGTGCCGGTGCGGGTGTGCGCTCCGCCGGACGAGGAGTTCGCCCGGCGGCTGGCCGTCGACGGGGTCGAGCTGGTCCCGGTCGGACCGGACGTGCGGGCAGCGGTGCGGGCGGCCGTGAACGGGGCGCCGCCCGCTCCCGGGGACTTCCCCCGGCGGGTGGCCACGATGGTCGGGCAGTTCCACGAGGCCGTCGCGGCGACCGCCCGGCCGGGGGACACGGTGGTGGCCACCGGGCTGTTCCCGGCGGTGGCCGGCGCCCGGTCGGCGGCCGAGACGGTCGGCGCCCGCTTCCGGTACGTCGCCCTCCAGCCGACCATGCTGCCCTCCCCGCACCACCCGCCGTTCGAGTACCCGGGCCACCCGCACCCGCCGGGGGTGACGGACAACCGGGAGCTGTGGCAGGAGAACATCCGCACCATGGACGCGCTGTTCCGCGAGCCGGTCAACGCCCACCGGGCCTCGGTGGGCCTGCCCGCCGTGGACCGTGTGCGCGACCACATCCTCACCGACCGCCCCTGGCTGGCCACCGACCAACTCCTCGGCCCGTGGCCGGAGTTCGCGGGGAGCACGGTCGTGCAGACGGGGGCCTGGCTGCTGCCCGACCACCGCCCGCTGCCCGCCGGACTGTCCGCCTTCCTGGACGCCGGGAAGGCCCCGGTGTACGTGGGCTTCGGCAGCATGCCGATGCGCGGCGCGCCCGACGCGGCGCGCGACGCGGTGACGGCCGCGCGGGCCCTGGGGCAGCGGACGGTGCTCGCCCGGGGCTGGGCGGAGCTCGCCCTCGCCGACGGCGGGGGCGACTGCTTCGCCGTCGGCGAGGTCAACCAGCAGGCGCTGTTCCCCCGGGTCGCCGCCGTCGTCCACCACGGCGGCGCGGGCACCACCACCGCGGCCGCCCTGGCCGGGGTCCCGCAGGTGGTGGTCCCGCAGATGGTCGACCAGCCCTACTGGGCGGGCCGCGTCGCCGAGTTGGGGATCGGTGCGGCCCACGACGGGGCCGTCCCCACCGTCGATTCGCTGACCACCGCGCTCCGAGCGGCGCGGGCCCCGGAGGTCGCCGCGCGGGCGACGGCGCTCGCACGCGAGATCCGCACGGACGGGGCGGAGGTGGCGGCGGGGCTGCTGCTGGGCTGACGGCCCGGGCGGAGCCAGGAGGCCAGGGGCCAGGGCGCCAGGAGGTCAGGAGGTCAGGAACTGCGCCCCCGAGTCCGGGAGCTTGGCGCCGTTCCGGTCGAAGAACTCCCACAGCTTGGCCGTCTTGCCCGCCGGCCGGGCCACCACGACCTGGCGCAGCGGCAGGTCGCCCACGGTGACGATGGTCGGTTCGGTGACGCTCCCGTCCGTCCAGGTGACCTTCACCCGGGCGATGTCCGGCCCGAGGCTCAGCGCGACGATCTCGCCCGGCGCCACGGTGTCGCCCTTGCCGCGGGCGCCCTGGAGGCCGCCGGCGATGTACGCGCCGCTGCGGGGGTCGAGCTTGCCGGGGGCAGGGGTGATGCCCTCGGAGTCGTGGCTCTGCCGGACCCCGTCGACCGTGAAGTAGGTGTTGATGACGTCGGAGCCGGCGTCGTAGTACTGGTCGACGTACTCCGGGGTGGGCTTGCCGACCGCCGAGTCGTACGGGCTGCGCTCCTGCCACACGGCGAGGGCCTGCTCGTACGCCCGGTCCCTGGGCGCGGTCGGCCACACCGCCTGCCACAGCTTCCACTCCTTGCCGTCCGCCGTGGTGCCCTGCCCGAGCACCACCCGGAGCGGGGTGAACGGGTCCCGCGCGGACGGGGTGGTGGGCGTGCCCGCCGTGGGGGTCGGCGGGCCGCCGGTGCCGGAGCCGTGGCCGGTGCCCGCGGCGACCAGCGGCTGGGAGGCGGCCGGGGCCGGCCGCAGCTGGCTGATCGCCCCGCCCGCCAGCAGCACCGCCGAGGCCAGCGCCACGGCGCCGACCGCCGTCCGGCGACGGCGCCGGATCCGCCGGCCGCCCGCCACGATGTCCGCCACCGGCACCGGTCCGATCCGCGCCGTCGACGCCGCCTCGGCCAGGCCCAGCCCGACCCACAGATCGGTGTCCTTGCCCGCTTCCGGGTTCTCCATGGTCATACCGCCCCTCCGATCTCAGTCCTGTCCATCGTCTCCACCAGCGCCGGGACCAGCCGCAGCTTCGCTATGCCCTTCGCCGCGTGGCTGCGCACCGCGCCCACCGAGCAGCCCATCGCCACTGCCGTCTGGCTGTCGCTCAGGTCCTCCCAGTGGCGCAGCACCACCGCCTCACGCTGGCGCGGCGGCAGGGTGGCGAGCGCGGCCAGCAGTGCGCCGCGTTGGTCGGAGCGGGCGAAGCCGTCCTCCGGCCCGGCCGCGTCCGGCACCGCGTCGACCAGCAGCTCCGGCGGCCGGCGGCGCCAGCGGCGGGCGTGCTGGTTCACCAGGATCCGCCGCACGTAGGCGTACGGATCGTCGGCCCGGCGCACCTTCGACCAGGCCGCGCAGGCCTGTTCCGCCGCCGACTGCACCAGGTCCTCGGCCGCGTACTGCTCGCCGGCCAGCAGGAACGCCGTCCGCACCAGCCGTGGCCAGGCCGCGACGATGAACGTCTGGAACTCCTCGTCCCGTGTGTTCTTCGGTTCTCCCATGAGCACCTCCTCGCCCACCAAGAGCCCACCCGGGGCCGGAAGCGCTTACTCCGCGGAGAAAAGGTTCGCGCCCCACCCTTCCCACGGCTACCATCCGCCGCATGATCCTCTCCCATGACGACTCAGGTGCCGGTCCGGCCGTCCTCCTGCTCCACTCCGCGGTGTGCGACCGGCGGATGTGGGACGCGCAGTGGCAGGCCCTGCTCGACGCCGGCCACCGCGTCGTCCGCTGCGACTTCCGCGGCTTCGGCGGGACGCCGCTCGCCGACGGGCCGTACGCCGCCGGCGCCGACGTCCTCGCCCTGCTCGACCACCTGGGCATCGAGTCCACCGCGGTGGTCGGCGCCTCGTACGGCGGGCGGACGGCCCTGACGGTGGCGGCGCTGCGCCCGCAGGCGGTCACCGCCCTGGCCCTGCTCGGCGCCGGCCGGCCGGGCCACCAGCCCTCCGAGGCCCTGCGGGCCTTCGGCGCCGAGGAGGAGGCGCTGGTGGAGGCGGACGACCTCGACGGCGCCGTCGAACTCAACGTCCGCACCTGGCTGGGCCCGGAGGCCGACGAGGAGACCCGCGCGTTCGTCCGCCGGATGCAGCGCCACGCCTTCGAGGTGCAGTGGGACGCGACGGGCGGTCCGGAGCAGGAGGAGACCGACCTCGCCCGGATCACCGCCCCGACCCTGGCCGTCGCGGGCGCCCACGACCTGCCGGACTACCGCGCGATCGCCGCCGAACTGCCGGGCCTGCTGCCGAACGCCCGGCACGTCCGCCACCTCGAACTGCCCTGGGCCGGCCACCTGCCGAGCCTGGAGCGCCCGGCGGAGGTGACGGCACTGCTGACGGACTTCCTGCGGGAGTCCTCGGCGGCGCGGTAGCAGGGCGCCGGCCGGGCGGTGGCGGCGCGTCGGCAGGGCGTCGGCGGGGCCGCGGCGGCGCGGCAGCAGTGCGGTGGTGCGTGTGCGGCGGTCCGGGCCGGGGCGGCTCCGGCGAGTATCGGCCAGGGGGTGGAAAGGCCGGACTCGAACGTGCGTCGGGGGCCATCATGGACGGGTGCACTTCACCTCGGAGACCAGCTCGGACGGCGTCCTGGAACGCCCTTTCGTCCTTGACGGCGTACCCGGCGTGCTCTGGCAGCCGGACGGCTCCGGCCCCGACGACGGCCCTCCCGGCCCCGACGGCCCTCCCGGCCCTGACGGCCCTCCCGGCCCTGACGGTACGGGCCCCGGCGCGCGGCCGCTGGTGCTGCTCGGGCACGGGGGCGGGGGCGGGCAGGGCCGCTGGGGGCCGCGGGAGCGGGCGCTGCGCTGCGCGCGGCGGTACGGGTGGGCGACGGTGGCGATCGACGCGCCCGGGCACGGCGAGCGGGCGCGCACCGCGCAGGACGAGCGGTTCGCCACCGAGATCGGGCAGTTGCTGGCGGCCGGGCGTCCGGTCAGCGCGTGGGTGGCCCGGCACACGGCGGCGCTCGCGGAGCGGGCCGTGCCGGAGTGGCGGGCGGTGCTGGACGCCTTGGCGGACGCGACGGGGGAGGGCCTGGGGCCGGTCGGCTACTGGGGGTTGTCGCTCGGCACGGTGATCGGCGTCCCGCTCGCGGCCGTCGAACCCCGCATCGTGGCGGCGGTGTTCGGCCTGGCGGGGAACGCCGCGCTGGCGGAGGCGGCCGGGCGGGTGACCGTGCCGGTGGAGTTCGTCCTCCAGTGGGACGACGAACTCCAGCCGCGCGAGGGCGCGTTGGCGCTGTACGGGGCGCTGGGCTCGCGGGAGAAGACGCTGTACGCCAACGCCGGGGGCCATCTGGCGGTGCCCGACTTCGAGGCGGCGGCCTCGGAGGGCTTCCTGCTGCGCCACCTCGGCGGCGGGGGGCCGGCGGCGGCCTGACCGGAGCCGTGTGCGCCGGCGTCCCGATCCGACCACACTTCCGCCACATCCACCCGGCGCTTCACAGCTTTCCCACAGCTTTCCCACGGTGTCCGCTGTCCGTATTGCCGGGATCGGCGGAATTTGTCAAGAATTACTTGACATGGTCATATTCCGGCGCTTGTCGAGGGCGAGTAAAACTTCGCAAAGAATTGCCCTCCTCAACCACTCTGTCGGACGTTGATTTCAACAGAATGTTGCAGCTCAGCGGCCCTGCCGTCACCCACCGTCGATTTGGCGTGACCCACCGCGCCCATCCCGCTCCGCAATCCGCAGGAGTACGGTTCCCAACGAATCGCCGAACGGGCTCCCGAGTAATCTCCCGAGCCCCCTCGGCCGTACCGGGGAATTGGTGCGCCGCATGGGTCTGCAAAAGGGTGGGGAAGGAGTCCCGGAAGGGGTTCCGCCGGTGGTCCGTCCGCTATCCGTCAAGTTGGTCGTCGAAGTCCTGCGCGGTGTCGCCCAGGTCGATTTCATGCCGTCCGCCGTGTGCGGACTCCTCTTCGTCGTCGCACTGTTCGCCGCCGGCTGGCAGTACGGCGTCTACGGCCTGCTGGGCAGCGCCGTCTCCACCGCCGCCGGGTACGCTCTCCGGCTGCGGCGGGACACCGTCGAGGCGGGGCTGACCGGGTACAACGGGTGCCTGGTGGCGCTCGGTTGCGCGGTGTTCCTCGACCCGGGCGATCCGGCCACGGTCGTGGTCGCGGTGCTCGGCGCGGTGGTCGCCGTGGTGGTGACCGCCGGGCTCGGGGTGCTGCTGGAAGGG
>NZ_JBHZCY010000047.1:0-15726 GCF_042786665.1 Kitasatospora sp. NPDC059146
CGCATCGCCCGCTGTTCCGCCTCCCGGGAGGCGGCGACCTTGGCGTAGCGGGCGGCGTCGTAGGCCCAGCTCTGCCCGGTGGCCGTCCAGCCGCCCTTGACCCGGCGGACGGCTCCGTCCACGTCCAGCACCTTGAGCATGGTCTCCAGCCGGGCGCGGCGCAGGTCCACCCGGGGCTCCAGGGCGGCGGTGGAGAGCGGGCGGCCGGCCTCGGCGAGCGCGTCGATGGTGCGCCGCACCTGCTCCTCCGGCGGGAAGGCGAGCGAGGCGAAGTAGCGCCAGATCGCCTCGTCCTCGCGTCCGGGCAGCAGCAGCACCTCGGCCCGGTCCACCCCGCGGCCGGCCCGGCCGACCTGCTGGTAGTAGGCGATCGGGGAGCTGGGCGAGCCCAGGTGGACGACGAAGCCGAGGTCGGGCTTGTCGAAGCCCATGCCGAGCGCGGAGGTGGCGACCAGCGCCTTGACCCGGTTGGCCAGCAGGTCGGCCTCGGCGGTGCGGCGTTCGGCGTCCTCGGTGCGGCCGGAGTAGGAGGCCACCGGGAAGCCACGCTCGCGCAGGAAGGCCGTCACCTCCTCGGCGGCGGCCACCGTCAGGGTGTAGACGATGCCCGAGCCGGGGAGCCGGTCGAGGTGGTCGGCCAGCCAGGCGAGCCGGTGCGCCGGGTCGGGCAGCGCGAGCACGCCCAGGGTGAGGCTCTCCCGGTCGAGCGGTCCGCGCAGCACCAGGGCGTGCTCGTCGGTGCTGCCGGTGCCGAGCTGCTCGGCGACGTCGGCGGTGACCCGGGCGTTGGCGGTGGCGGTGGTGGCCAGCACCGGGACGCCGGGCGGCAGGTCGGCCAGCATGGTGCGCAGCCGGCGGTAGTCCGGGCGGAAGTCGTGGCCCCAGTCGGAGATGCAGTGGGCCTCGTCGACCACCAGCAGGCCGGTGGAGGCGGCGAGCTTCGGCAGCACCTGGTCGCGGAAGTCCGGGTTGTTCAGCCGCTCGGGGCTGACCAGCAGGACGTCGACCTTCCCGGCGGCGACCTCGGCCTGGACCTCGTCCCACTCGTCGGTGTTGGCCGAGTTGATGGTGCGGGCGTGGATCCCGGCCCGGGCCGCCGACTCGACCTGGTTGCGCATCAGGGCGAGCAGCGGGGAGACGATCACCGTCGGCCCGGCGCCGCGGGCCCGGAGCAGGGCGGTGGAGATGAAGTAGACCGCGGACTTCCCCCAGCCGGTGCGCTGGACGACCAGTGCGCGGCGGTGGTCGACCACGAGGGCCTCGATCGCCGTCCACTGGTCCTCGCGCAGGCTGGCGGCGGGGCCGGCCAGCTCGCGCAGGACGGCCTCGGCCCGCGCCCGGACCTCGGCGCGGTCGGCGGTGGCGGTGCTGTGGATGTCGGGCTGCTGCATGGCGTCGATGTAACCCCATGCCGCCGACAAGGGGCGAATGCGGGTGGGGTGGTGGAGTGGAAGGCCGGGTGTATTTCATCCGCTGATCCGCTGAACGGCCGCCAAAATTCACTCTCCGGAGTGGCCGTTCTGTGCTCCGATCGAGCGAAGGAAAATTCGGGGGCCGAGTTATCCACAGGAAAAAAGAAAGTGCCGGAGTCGTTCGCGCATTGCGCCCACGCTTGCGGCCATGAACGCGATGAACAACGAACACGTCACCCTGTCCCTGGGTCCGGCTTCCGAGCAGCGGCCCGTCGTCATGCGCGGTCCGGCCGATATGGCCGAGCTGTTGCCCTATCTCCTGGGGTTCTACCCCGACGACAGCATCGTCGCGGTGGGTCTCCAGGGCCCCGACCTCCACCAGGGCGGGGTCATCCGGGCGGATCTCCCGCTCTCGTCCGCGGACTGGCCGGCGGCGGCGGAGGAGACGGCCGCCCTGCTGGTCGCCCTCTCCGAGCGGCACGGCGGCCGGCCGCTCGAAGTGCTCCTCTACCTCTGCCAGGATCCGGTCACGGCGCAGGCCCCGCCCGCGGTGGACGAACTGCGGCCGCTGGCCGACCAACTGCGCGCGGCCTTCGGACGCAGGGGAGTGGCGGTCAAGGAGTCGCTGTGCGTCTCGGACGGCCGCTGGTGGTCCTTCCTCTGCCGCCGGGAGGGCTGCTGCGATCCGGCGGGCAACCCGGTGCGGCGCGGGCCCGATCCGGGCCCGGCGGCCGCCGCCGCGACGGTGGCCGGCCTGGTGCCGCGCGGCAGCCGGAAGGCGATCGTCGGTGCGCTGGCCCCGGTCGGCCCGCCGGCGGACGCCGCGCAGCGCGAGGCGCTCGCCCGTGCCGAGCCGCTCGCCGGGTCGGTCTCCCGGGAGCAGGGCCTCGAACTGCTGGAGCAGGCCTTCGCCGAGTTCGCGGCCGGTGCCCGGGAGCTCGACGAGGAGCGGACGGCCCGGCTGCTGTTCGCCCTGCGCGACCGCCTCACCCGGGACCGCGGCGTCGAGTTCGTCCGGCCGGCCGAGCTCGCGCCCGCCGAGCGGCTCTGGCGCTTCCTCGTACGGCGGGCCGTTCCGCCGTACGAGGGCTGCGCGGTGGCCCCGCTCACCCTGTTGGCCTGGGCGTCCTGGGTCGCGGGGGACACGGCCACCGCCCGGGTGGTGCTCGGCCACGTCCTGCGGCTCTCGCCGGGCTACCTGCTGGCGGAGCTGTTGTACGAGTCGATGAACGACGGCATGACGCCCGGGGCGCTGCTGTCCGCCGTCGAGGCCCAGCGGCGGCGCCGCGAGGAGCGCGCGGCGGCGGTGCGGCGCGGTTCCGGGCCCGCGGCCGAGGACGGGCCGGGGGCGCCGCCGGGTGCCGAGCGGGCCCCGGGCGGCGAACCCGGGCCGCGCTCAGGCTCGCCGGGCAAGGCGCGCCGACGGCACCGGGGCGGGCGCCGGAAGGGCGGTTCCGCGGCCCCGACGCCGACCGCGATGCCGACTCCGGCTCCGGAGGATCAGAGCCAGGGCGGTCCCGACCACCCCGGTGGGCCGGGGCCGGCCGGTCGACCCCGGGGCTCGGTCGCCCTGCTCCCGGCCCCGGGCTGCGGGCCGGCGGCCGGGGCACGGCCCACCCGGGGTGTGCGCCTCGGCCGGGCGGCGGCCTGCGCCTCGGCCGCCGTCCGGTCCGGCGCCGGCCTGCACCGGGGCCGCGGTGCCCGACAGGGGGCGGGAGGAGCCCACCGTGCGCACTGAACCGCCCGCCGCCCCACCGGTCGGCAGGGTGCTACGCCTCCCCGTGCGCCATCTTGATCAGCCGGTCCAGCACCTTGCCGCCGCTCGTCCGCAGGCCGTCGTGCTCCCACTCGTTGGTGATCCAGGTCCGCAGCCCGCGCACCGCGCGGGCGGTCTCCAGCGAGTCGGCGGTGTCCACGTACATGTCGTCGTGGTACACCGCCGCCACGACGGGCACGGTGTTGGCGGCCAGCCGCGCCGGGTCGTAGAGGTCGGGCCAGTCGGTGCGGGCGGCGAGCAGGTCCGCCGTCTCCTTGAGCGGGCGCAGCGCCGGGTCGGTGTCGAACATCCAGGGGTAGATCATCTCCCCGGTGAACAGCACCGGGCCGTCGCCCTCCAGCGCGGCCCGGGCGTCGAACTGCGGGAACTCCTTGCGGACGCGCTCCGCCGACCAGGCGGTGCCGCCCTGGTCCACCGAGCGCTGACCGTAGATCGACTCGTGCAGCACGGCGTACAGCGGGCCCTCGGCGAAGGAGAGCCGGGCCTGGACGCCGGCCAGGAAGGTGTCGGAGAGCTCGGCCCCGGCCGGGCCCTCCACCCAGGCCTCCTCCAGGAGGTAGTGCAGGGAGCCGGAGCCGCTGCCCCCGCCGAGCATCATCCCGAGCACCTGGAAGGCCTCGACGGTGAGCAGTCCGCCGTCGGGCAGCGTGGCGGGGGAGTCGGCCAGGTGGGCGGCGATCCGCCGGACGGCCTCGACGTCCTGCGGGAAGCGGGCGTAGTGGTCCTCGTTCTTGCGGACGACGCGCGGGTAGGCGGCGCGGTAGACGTCGTCCGCCGAGCTGCCGAGGCCGGAGAGGCCACCGGTGATGAAGGCCTCCGTCAGGCCTTCGGGAGCGAAGGAGAGGTAGGTGAGGGTGCAGAAGCCGCCGAAGCTCTGGCCGAGCACGCTCCAGCGCCGGTCGGCGCCGAGCAGCCGGTGGCGGATCAGCTCGGCGTCCCGGACGATGGCGTCCGCGCGGAAGTGGGCGAGGTAGTCCGCCTGCTCCTGCGGGCCACCGCGACGGGCGAGGGTCTGCCGGGTCGCGGGGGTGGACCGGCCGGTGCCGCGCTGGTCGAGCAGCAGCACCCGGTAGTCGTCGAGGGCGCGCTCCAGCCAGGCGTCCCGGCCGAGCGGGCGGGCGGCCTTGCCTCCGGGGCCGCCCTGGAGGAACAGCAACCAGGGCAGGTCGCCGCGCTCGCGGCCCGAGGCCACCACCTCGCGGGCGTAGACCTCGATCTGCTCGCCCTCCGGGGAGGCGTGGTCGAGCGGGACCTGGAAGACGTGGTCGGTCGTGACAATCCCGGGCAGTCGGCTGACGGTGGACATGCAACTCCTCGGTCTCTGCTGGTCACAGCGGTTGCGTCGCGGTTCACGGGGTCACCGGGTACGGGCGCCGCGACCCCCGCACCGTATCCTGACCGCGGTCGAGCACCGGTTCGACCGCCTCCGCCCAGCGGACCGGGCGGCCAGCAGCGCCCCGGCCCCGGAGTGCGGCCCGGGTCAGGGGCGGCTCCGAGCTCCCGGGCAGGCCTCCGGTGACGGCCCGGCAGGGGCGGCGCCACCGTCGGGGGGCCGGGTGCGACCAGCGACAGTCCCGGCGGGCGTGACCTGGCGGCGGTGCGCGGCGTTCACCCCCCGGGGCCCTGTGTCCGGCGGGCGCGGGTCGCGGGGCGGGGTGGCACGGGCGGGGCGTCACCGGTAGGCCGGGGCGCCGGGTGTGACGGAGTACCGGGCACGACGGGTGTGCCCGACGCGAAAGGCGCGGAGCGCCGGTACCGGACCGGTACCGCACACCGCATGGCACGGCCCACCGTCGGGTACGGCCAGACACGGCACGACCGCCGACGGGAGCGTCCCCGTCGGCCGGGCACCACCAGCACGCGATCGAGCATGCTCGCGGCCCACCGGCCTGACGGCCACCGGACCGCCGAGGGGAGGAGAGTCCGGTGACCGCCATGAGGCCACTGCAGGCCATGCCGGCCGAGAGCGTGGTCGGCGCGCCCAGACCGGTCGGCCGTCCCGACCAGGTCCCGCCGGCCGGGCCCACAGGCGCACCCGCCGGCCCCGGCCGACCGGCGGCCCCGCCGCGCCCCCAGCCCCCGGCCGTCCACCACGCGCTGCTCTGCGTCAACGCCCCCGCGATGGCGGCCTCCGGCCCGGACGGCCAGCTGCGCGGCCACGGTCTGCACGGCTTCTACCGCAACGGCGTCCGGGTGCTGGCCCGGATGGAGCTGCGGCTGGGCGGGATGGAGCCGCTGCCGCTCCAGGGCACCCTGACCAGCACCGCCCAGGCCCGCTTCCTCGGCGCCGTCCGCCTCCCCGGCGACCCCGACCCGGACCCGGCGCTCACCGTCGAGCGGCTGCGCCACGCGGACGGCGTGGAGACCGTCACGGTGCGCAACACCGGCGCCCGGCCCGCGCGGCTGCCGCTGGAGATCGCCCTCGGGACCGACCTGGGCCCGGTCGCCGAGATCGCCGCCGGGCACCGCCCGCCCGACCTGCCCGGCCAGGTGCAGTCGGCCGGGCTGCGCTGGTCCGGCCCGGTGCACAGTGCCGTGGTCGGCGCCAAGCCCTCGCCGCACGCCGTCCTCGCCGGGGCCGGGGTGCTCCGCTGGGACTTGGAGGTCCAGCCCGGTGCCCGCTGGTCGGTCGAGCTGCGGGTCGAACTGGAGAGTGTCCCCGGCGGCCCGCGCCCGCCCGGCGGGCGCGGCACCGGCGTCCCGCTGCCCTGGGCCGAACCGGAGGTGCGCTGCGACGACCCGCGCGCCACGCTGCTGGTCGACCGCTCCCTGGACGCCCTCGGCGGGCTGCTGTTCGCCGACCCGGACCGCCCGACCGACCTCTACCCGGCCTCCGGCGCGCCCTGGCGCTTCGGACTCGCCCCGGCCGACGCGCTCTGGGCCGCCCGGCTGGCGCTCCCGCTCGGCACCCGGCTCGCGGCCGGCACCCTGCGCGCCGTGGCCCGCCGTCAGCAGCTCGCCCCCGCCCCCGGCCGCACCGAGGGCCTGCTCCCCGGCGCCCTGCGGCACGGCGGCCCCGAGCTGCCGCCCACCTGCACGGCCACCGAGGCCACCCTGCTGTTCGTCACCGTGCTGGCCGAGGCCTGGCGCTGGGGGCTGCCCCGGGCGGAGGTCGCCGAGCTGCTCCCGTCCGCCGAGCGGGCCCTGGCCGCCCTGCGCGAGGGCCTGGTCGACGGCTTCGTCACCGACCTCGGCCGCCCGGCGGAGGACCGCGCCGCCCAGCCGGTCGCCGCCCGTGCCGAGGTGCAGGCACAGGCCCACCGCGCCGCCCTGCACGGCGCCGAGCTCCTGGAGGCCTTCGGCAGGCCGGGTGCCGGGGAATGGCGGGCCTGGGCCGCCGGGCTGCGCGGACGCTTCCGCGAGCGGTTCTGGATCGACGACCTCTCCGGCGGCCGTCCCGCCGCCGGGCTGGCCCCGGGCGGCCAGCCGCTGCCCGCCGTCGCCTCCTCCCTGGTGCACCTGCTCGACACCGGGCTCGCCGCCGACGGCGGCCGGCACGAGAGCCTGCTGGACCGCGAGCACACCCGGCTGCTCGCCCAGCGGCTGGTCGCGCCCGAGCTGGACAGTGGCTGGGGCCTGCGCACCCTCAGCGCCAAGTCACCCCGCTTCAACCCGCTGGGCCACCGCGGCGGCGCGGTGCGGATCCACGAGACCGCGCTGGCGATCGCCGGGCTCGCCGAGGCCGGCCACGAGAACGAGGCCGGCGCCCTGCTGGAGGGCCTGCTCGCCGCCTCCGCCCACTTCGAGGGGCGGCTGCCGGAGATGTACGCGGGCGAGCAGCGCACCCCCGGCTGCCCACCGGTGCCGCACCCGGCCGCCTGCCGCCCGGCGGCGGTCTCCGCGGCCGGAGCCGTTCACGCGGTGTTCGCACTCGCCGGAGTCCGGCCGGACGTCCCCGGCGGCCGGGTCCTGGTCCGCCCGGCCAGCACCGCCCCGCTCGGCGAACTCGAACTGACCGGCCTGCGGGTGGCGGGGGAGCCCTTCTCGGTGCGGGTGAGTCGGATCGGAGTGGCGATGGTGGAGGAGGCCTCCGCGCACCTGCAACTGGTCGCCCGCTGACACCGGCTCCCGAGCCGGGACCACCCGTGCGCGAACCGTCTCGGACGGCCGGCGGGCGGCTGCTGTGCGCTCCGCGTACGGGCCTGTGCTTATCGTCAGAGAGACGACTATGATCGTCGCCATGTCGCGCTACGATCCGTCGGCCTTCCCCCCGTTCGCTGTCACGGTTGACCTGGTGGTTCTGACGGTGCGCGACCACTCGCTCTGCGCCCTGCTGGTCAGACGGGGTGAGCCGCCCTACCAGGGGTACTGGGCGCTGCCCGGCGGCTTCGTCCGACCGGACGAGGGCCTGGCCGAGGCGGCCTCCCGCGAGCTGGCCGAGGAGACCGGTCTGCGCGCCCACTCCGCCCCCGGCCACGAAGCGGTCGGCCCCGGCGCGGCCGGTGCCCACCTGGAGCAGCTCGCCACCTACGGCCACCCGCAGCGCGACCCCCGGATGCGCGTGGTCAGCGTCGCCTACCTGGTGCTCGCCCCCGACCTGCCGACCCCCCGGGCCGGCGGTGACGCCAGCGGCGCCCGCTGGGCGCCGGTCGGCGAACTCCTCGGAGGGAGCCCGGCCGACGGAGTCCCGCTGGCCTTCGACCACGGCCTGATCCTCGCCGACGGTGTGGAGCGCGCCCGCTCCAAGATCGAGTACTCCTCCCTGGCCACCGCCTTCTGCCCGACCGAGTTCACCGTGGGTGAGCTGCGCCGCGTCTACGAGGCCGTCTGGGGCGTCGCCCTCGACCCGCGCAACTTCCACCGCAAGGTCACCGGCACCCCCGGCTTCCTCCTCCCCTCCGGGGGCACCACCACCCGCCAGGGCGGTCGCCCGGCGCAGCTCTTCACCGCCGGCGGCGCGACCGTCCTCAACCCGCCGATGCTCCGCCCCGACTCCTGAGCCCCCACCGAACGGCCCCGGCCCGGGAGCCGGACCGGCGGCACCGGGGCACAGTGGCGGTGGACGCTTCGGTCACCGGACCGAAGGCCTGCGGACCCTGGGAGCCCTGCGATGGCCGTCACCGACGACTGCGCCCGGCAGCGAGGCATCATCGAGACCTTCGTCGCGGACTTCGAGAACCTCACCGAGGTCACCGAACGGACCGAGAAGGAGCTGGCCGCGCTGAAGGCCGCGCACGGTGACCCGCAGGCGATCGCCTCCGTGGAGGAGCGGCTGAGCGCGGAGAAGGAGCAGTTGGCCGAGACCGCCGTCCAGGGCCGGGCCGCCGTCGACGAGTACCGGGGCGAGTGCGTCGGCCAGCCGCTCCCGCCCGGTGCCAAGGTCTTCGTGTCGCCGTAGGGCGCGCCCCGCGGACCTTGTCCGACCCACGGCCCACACGACTCTCCCCGGCCGCCTCCTCCGGTGAATCGCAGGATCGGATTGTCCCCTGATCGGGTGAGGTGGGCAGGCGGTGGGCCCGTCGCGGTTCGGTAATGCCCGGAATCGGCGCTGCTGACCCCTAATGTGCTGGCGTCGAGCAGGTCGGCCGAGGGCATGGGAGCAGCCAGCGATGATCCAGATCACCGGACTGACCAAGGTCCATCGCAAGGGCGCCCCGCCCGCGGTGCTCGATCTGACCTTCGACGCCCGGCCCGGGATGGTGACCGCACTGCTCGGCGACGAGGGGGCGGGCAAGTCCACGGCGCTGCGGCTGATGCTCGAACTCGAACGCGGCCAGGGCATCACGCTCTTCGAGGGCCGCACCTACCGCCGGATCCGCCGCCCCGAGCGCGAGATCGGCGTGCTGCTGCCGGCCTTGGGGGAAGGTGCCGCGGCGGTGTCCGGGAACCCGGGCCGCAAGGCGCGCGGCCACCTGCGGATGCTGGCCGCGGCGGTCGGGGTCCCGACCCGGCGGGCCGACGAACTGCTGGAGCAGACCCGGCTGGCCTCCGTCGCCGGACAGCGGCTGCGCACCTTCTCCCCCGGGATGCACCGCCGGCTCTCGCTGGCCGCCGCGCTGCTCGGCGATCCCGGCACGTTGCTGCTGGACGCCCCGACCGAGGGCCTGTCCCCGCGCAACGTCGAGTGGTTCCACTCCTTCCTTCGCTCCTTCGCCGTCGCGGGCGGAACCGTGCTGGTGACCACCCGCACCCCGCAGGAGGCGGCCCAACTGGCGGACCGGGTGGTGACCCTGGACCGTGGCCGGATGCTGGCCGACCAGCCGGTGGCGGAGTTCTGCCAGACCAGGCTGAGCCCCGAAGTGGCCGTCCGGGGGCCGCAGATGGCACGGCTCGCGGACCTGCTGGTCAGTCAGGGCGCCGAGGTCCGCCGGGACGGCGGGGCGGGGATCGCGGTGGCGGGCATCGACCGCACCGAGATCGGTGAACTCGCCTACCGCCACGGGATCCTGCTGCACGAGCTGGCCGACCGGGTGGTCGAGCAGCCGGTGCCCCGCACCGCCCTGCCGGTGGCCTCCGGCCGCTCGGGCCGCCTCCCCCTCCAGCCGGAGGCCGAGGCCGCCGTCGAGGCAGCCGCTGGTCCCGTCCCCGATCCCGCCCCCGAGCTCGCCGCCCCCGAGCCCGGGCTCCCCGCAGCCGCCGTCCCGGAGCCCGCCTCGGAGGGCCGTTCCCGCGAGGACGCGCTCCGGAGCACCCGGGCGCTCCCGGTCGCCGCCGTGACGGCCGCCCTGCCGGTTCTCGCCGCCCCCGCGCGGAAGCAGGCCCCCGCGCCAGCGCCCACCGTCGCCGTGGAGCGGCTCTTCCGCGACCGTCCCGCCCCGGCACCCGGGCCCCTCCCCGTCGAGCCCCTCCCCACCGCCCCGGTCCGCACCGTGGCCGAGGCCGCCACCGCCACCGCGACCGAGGCGGTGCCCCCGGCCGAGCCCGTGACCGTGCGCACGCCCGAGCCGCGGCCCGCTGTCGGGAGCGGGGCCGACCTGCTCACCGACGACACCGTCCGCCTCGGCCGGGTCATCCCCGGCAACGGACCCGCTGCCGCCCCCGCCACCCCCGACGACCACCGGAGCGAGTGAACCGTGCGTGTCCTGGCCTACGAGCTGCGCCGCCTGCGCGGCCTGCGTTCCACCTGGCTGCTGCTCGCCGCCGTCCTGCTCTGCGACGCGGTCGTGGCCGCCGTCCTGGCGAGCCAGGCCCCGCCCGGCCCACTGGCCGGTCCGGCCGGGGTGCGCCTGCTGACCGCCGCCGTCCCGCTGATCCCGCTGCCCTTCGCGGCGCTCGGCGCCGGTGTGCTGGGCGCGCTCTCGTACGGCCACGAGGTGCGCCACCCGGGGCTGGCGGCCTCGCAGGTGGCGTACGGGCGCCGGGTGCGGCTGCTGCTGGCCAAGCTGCTGGTGGTCGGTCCGGTGGCGGCGCTGCTGGCGCTGGCCACCCTGCTGGTCGACCTGGTGGCCGTGCACCTCGCGCTGCCGGACGGCGTGACGGTGGCGGCCCGGACGGATCCGGGCGCGCTGTCCGGCGGGGCGTCCGCGGCACTGGGCGCCGTCGGGTTGGACCGGCCGGCCGACCTGCCGGGCCTGTTCGCCCCGCTGGCGCCGGCGACCGGTCACGGGGTGCCGGGCGCGCTGCTGGCCTTCGTCCTGCTGACCGTGGTGGCCGCCTGGACCGGTGTGCTGACCGCCTCGCTGACCCGCAGCGCCGCCGCCGGGGTCTTGCTGCTGTGCGCGCTGCCGCCGCTGCTGGAGTCCGGCGTCGCCCTGCTGCTGCGGCGCACCGGCCGTCCGTGGCCGACCCGGGCGGCGGAACTGCTGCCCTTCCAGTCCGGCGTCGAGTGGGCCTACGGCTGGGTGTACGGCGGAACGCGCGAGGCGGCGGCCGGGGGCGCGGCGTTGACGGACCCGGCGCTGCTCGCGGCGGTCGCGGCCCCCGCGGGGGCCCTGCTGCTGGCCGCCCTGCTCGTCCAGGCCCGCCGCCGCGCGCTGTGACCCACGGGTGACCCACCCCGTGGACCGCGGGCCCGCGCCGCGGACCCGCCGCCGCGGTACCGGTGCTGCGGACCGGTACCGCCCGTCCCGGGGCGGTGCGCCGTCCCGAAGCACCAAGATCGACCAGCAGTGACCGCAATGCGCGGTTCTTCCTGATAAGAAGTCAATTATCCAGTCACGGTCGATCACCCTTTCGTGTGCTTTTCACGAGAATTCTCAAGCTGCGCCTGCCGATCGCCGACAAAGGAGGCGTGAGTACCCTTGCGCACCCCACCATGACCCCCGCCCGTTCCGCCGACGGGCCGATCCACGGCCCCGGCGACCTGGACCGCTTCTCGTACGCCGACCGGCCGATGCCGCCGGCGCCCCGTTGGGAGGGCGCCGAGTCCGACATCGGCCGGGTCGGCCGCAAGACCACCAGCAGCCGCGGTCGCGGTCTGCACGGCCAGCTGGTCCAGCAGCTCGGCCAGATGATCGTCTCCGGCGACCTCGGCGCCGACCGTCCGCTCGTGCCGGAGGAGATCGGCCAGCGGTTCGAGGTGTCCCGGACCGTCGTCCGCGAGTCGCTGCGCGTGCTGGAGGCCAAGGGCCTGGTCAGTGCCCGCCCGAACGTCGGCACCCGGGTCCGCCCGGTCGGCGACTGGAACCTGCTGGACCCGGACATCATCGAGTGGCGGGCCTTCGGGCCGCAGCGGGACGAGCAGCGCCGGGAGCTGTTCGAGCTCCGCTGGGCGATCGAGCCGCTGGCCGCCCGGCTCGCGGCCGGCCACGGCCGGGAGGACGTCCAGCAGCGGCTGGTCGAGCTGGTCGAGATCATGGGCCACGCCGCTGCCCAGGCCGACCTGTCCACCTACACCCGGGCCGACGCCGAGCTGCACGTGCTGATCCTGCAGATGGCCGGCAACCGGATGCTGGAGCACCTGTCCGGCATCGTCTCCTGCGCGCTGCAGGTCTCGGGCGGTCCGACCATCTCCTGCGAGCGGCCCTCCGAGTCCTCGGTCAACCTGCACGCCCGGCTGGTGGATGCGCTGGGCACCGGCGACGGCACCGCGGGCGAGGCCGCGATGCGCGCGCTGCTCACCGTCCACCCCGAGCTGGAGCCCTCCGTTCCCGCCCCCCGGGAGCACTGAGCGGGCTGTTCTCCGCGAGCGGGCCCGCCGGGTGCGGGCCGCTCCGCCAGGGCCCTCCGGCCGCCGCACCGCGCGGCGCAGCCGGAGGGCCTTCGCGTGGGGTCGGCGTCCCGCCCGGGTCCAGCCCGTGCCCGCCCACGTCCCGCCCGAGTTCTGCCCGCGTCCGGCCCCCGCGCCCCGCCAATGTTCCGCGCATGACAATAGACTTCGCTGCGAGTGCGCGATGATGGATGGCGGCCCGGGGTCGAGGGCACCGAACGGTGTGACCCGCGACACCAAGGCCATGCGTAACACTTGACGAGTAGCAGCGATGTCTCCTGAGCGGGAGCAGCTCCGGAATACTCCAACATGTCAGAATGCTGTGTTGGTCCGCGGCGCTGCTGCCGTCCTGCAAACCCAGTCCTCAAGCCCGAGTCGGTCGGAATCGACACCGCGCGTCCGACGCGCGATTTCCTTCCCCGCCCGCTCGGGCGGCCGGTACGGGTTCGAGTCCACTCATCGTCCGAGAGGTTGTTCGTGTCGGCCAGCACATCCCGTTCGCTTCCCCCCGAGATCGCCGAGTCCGCGGCTCTGCTGGCGCTCATCGAGCGGGGCAAGGCCCAGGGGCAGATCGCCGGTGACGACGTGCGCCAGGCGTTCGAGGCGGACCAGATCCCGGTCACCAAGTGGAAGAACGTCATGCGCAGCCTCAATCAGGTGCTGATTGAGGAGGGCGTGGACCTCATGGTCAGCGCGGCCGAGCCGGCCGGCGCCAAGCGCAAGAGCGTTGCCGCCAAGAGCCCCACCAAGCGCACCGCCACCAAGGCTGTCACCACCCGGACCCCGGCCGCTCCGTCGGCCCCGACCAAGCCGCCCGTGCGGATCGCCCCCGGCGCTCCCGTCGCGGCTCCGGCCGTCGCCGCCGCCGCGGCGCCCGCCCCCACCGTGTCCGCCGACATCACCGTCGTGGAGACGACCACGGTCGTCACCGAGGCGAAGGCCGTCGCGGCGAAGAAGGCCGCCCCGGCCAAGAAGGCCGCGGCCAAGAAGACCGCCGCCCCGGCCAAGAAGACCGCCGCCAAGAAGACCGCCGGCGCCAAGGCCGGCAAGGGCGACGAGGAGCTCATCGGCGAGGAGGAGCTGCTCGAGGACGTCGCGCTGCCCGGCGACAAGGCGGGCGAGGAGGCGGAGCCCGAGGAGGAGTCGCAGGGCTTCGTGCTCTCCGACGACGACGAGGACGACGCGCCGGCCCAGCAGGTCGCCGTCGCCGGTGCCACCGCCGACCCGGTCAAGGACTACCTCAAGCAGATCGGCAAGGTCCCGCTGCTCAACGCCGAGCAGGAGGTCGAGCTCGCCAAGCGCATCGAGGCCGGCCTGTTCGCCGAGGACAAGCTCTCGGCCGCCGACAAGCTCGCCCCCAAGCTCAAGCGCGAGCTGGAGATCATCGCCGAGGACGGCCGCCGGGCCAAGAACCACCTGCTGGAGGCCAACCTCCGCCTGGTGGTCTCGCTGGCCAAGCGCTACACCGGTCGCGGCATGCTGTTCCTGGACCTGATCCAGGAGGGCAACCTCGGTCTGATCCGTGCGGTCGAGAAGTTCGACTACACCAAGGGCTACAAGTTCTCGACCTACGCCACCTGGTGGATCCGCCAGGCGATCACCCGCGCCATGGCCGACCAGGCCCGCACCATCCGCATCCCGGTGCACATGGTCGAGGTCATCAACAAGCTGGCCCGCGTCCAGCGCCAGATGCTCCAGGACCTGGGCCGCGAGCCCACCCCGGAGGAGCTGGCCAAGGAACTCGACATGACCCCCGAGAAGGTCATCGAGGTCCAGAAGTACGGCCGCGAGCCGATCTCGCTGCACACCCCGCTCGGCGAGGACGGCGACAGCGAGTTCGGTGACCTGATCGAGGACTCCGAGGCGGTCGTCCCGGCCGACGCGGTCTCCTTCACCCTGCTCCAGGAGCAGCTGCACTCGGTGCTGGACACCCTGTCCGAGCGCGAGGCCGGCGTGGTCTCGATGCGCTTCGGCCTGACCGACGGCCAGCCGAAGACGCTCGACGAGATCGGCAAGGTGTACGGGGTCACCCGTGAGCGCATCCGCCAGATCGAGTCGAAGACCATGTCGAAGCTGCGCCACCCGTCCCGCTCCCAGGTGCTGCGCGACTACCTGGACTGATCGGCGGCCCGACCGGTCGGCAGGTCCGACCGGCGGCAGTACGTGACGAAGGCCCGGAACCCCACGGTTCCGGGCCTTCGGGCCGTTCGGGGGCGGTGCGTCAGCGTCCGGGTGGTGCTTGTCGCTCGTCCGGGTGGCGGCACACCCGGAAGCGGTCGCCCAGTGTAGTCGGTCACCTACGCTGTGCCGGTTGCCTGCTGCCGAGCCTTGTGGAGTGACGGTGCTGACCGACCCGGACCCAGTCGACCTGCCGACCCCCGTCCCGCGCCGGAGCGACCGCGCCGTCGTCCCGGCCGTCGCCCGGACCGGCCGCCGCCTGCGGCGACGGGGCGCGCTGCTGGCGCTGCTCGCCGCCGTTCCGGTGCCGCTGGCGGCGCTCGGTGCGGCCGGCCCGGCGCAGGCGCAGCGCCGGGTCGTCGGGGGTGCCACCGTGAGCACCGCCGACCACCCGTGGATCGTGGCGCTGGCCAGCCGCCAGCAGTTCGGCAGCGGGCGCTCCGGCCAGTTCTGCGGGGGCGCGCTGGTCACCCCGACCAAGGTGGTGACGGCCGCGCACTGCTTCTACGACGAGGCCAAGGGCCGGGTGGACCGCCCGGGGCTCAAGGTGGTCGTCGGCCGGGACGACATGCGCGGCTCGGCCGGCCACGAGGTGGCCGTCCAGCGGATCTGGGTCCACCCCGACTACAACTTCGCCGCGAACATGAACGACGTCGCGGTGCTCACCCTGGATGAGTCGCAGGGCTCCCGGCCGGTGGTCGAGCTGGTCGGCCAGGGCGAGAGCGGACCGTACGCGGCCGGGACGGCGGCGCAGGTCTACGGCTGGGGCGACACCAGCGGGCGGGGCGACTACTCGCCGGTGCTGCGCCGGGTGGACGTGCCGATCGTCGCGGACCAGACCTGCGCCCACGCCTACCCGGGCGGGCAGGACGGCAAGTTCGACGCCCGCGGCATGGTCTGCGCGGGCGAGGAGAAGGGCGGCAAGGACGCCTGCCAGGGCGACAGCGGCGGCCCGCTGATCGTGGCCGGCCGGCTGGTCGGGCTGGTCTCCTGGGGGACGGGCTGTGCCGAGGCGGCCCACCCCGGGGTCTACACCAGGGTGTCCTCGGTCACGGACGCGGTGCGCTCCGCGCTCTGACCATCGCCGAGGGTGATGGGGCGATGACGTCCTGACGCTGTTTCGGCTCCGGCACGGGGCCCCGCGGTCCGGGTGGCGGTGAACGCGGGGGAGCGGTCGGGAGAACAGCGGAGCCCGGGGGTGGGGGCCCGGACGGGGGGTCCCCCCAGCGCACCCGGGCCGCCGGCTGCGGGGGCGGCCACCCCGCCGAGCC